>JBPCNM010000062.1:0-12351 GCA_051001255.1 Solirubrobacteraceae bacterium | reverse complement strand
CTCTTGCACATACGGGGTCATGTCGTAGATCCACTTCTGCGAGGCGAACTCCGCCGTCCAGATCACGTCGGAGTGGAAGACGTCGCACTCGCTCGACTTCGCCTCCTGGCGCTGGATGAAATGGGCGCGCTGCTCGTCTGCCTTCGCGGCGAGCAGGACCAGCTTGACCGTGACGCCGTTGTGCTGCGCGTTGAACTTCTTGATCGCCTCCGTGACGTTGCCAGAGAGGTCCTTCTCCTGGCACACGGTGACGGTGCCCTCGGCGTCGTTCATCGCGTCGACGTCGATGACCTTCGCGCCGCTCGTCGGCCCGGTCGCCTGGCCGGTTCGACCGTCGCCGCCGCCGCCGTCGCCGCCATCGCCACAGGCGGCGACTCCCAGCGCGCAGCAGCCCAGCAGCGTGACCCAGGCGGCTCGACCCTTCGCGGTCGACGGATTGCTCGCGCGGACGTTCACCCCAACTCGTTCCTTTGCCTTTGATCGAAGGACTTCGAGAGCATAGACGCCCCCGACTACGCGTGTCAAGGTAGGATCGAAGCACTTCGAATGCCGAAGCCGACCATCTACGACGTCGCGTCGCGAGCGAGCGTGAGCATCTCCACCGTGTCGCTCGCCCTCAACGCGCCCGAACGCGTGCGCGAGGCAACGTTGAGCCGCATCCTGCAAGCGGCCGACGAGCTCGCCTTCGTGCCCAAGACCGAGGCCGTGACCCGCGCGCGCCGCGGCGTCCGGCGGATCGGCGTGTTCGCGGGCTTCACCTCCCACGCCTCCTACGCCCAGCGCCTCAACGGCGTGCTCCAAGCCGCCGCGCAGGAGCGCTTCGAGGTCGTGGTCTACGACCAGGAGGAGGCGGCAATCGTCGAGAACCAGGGGATCGCCGCCACGCAGACACGCTCGCGCCTCGCCAGCCTGCCGCTCACCGGCCGCGTCGACGGCCTCATCGTGATGTCGCCGCCGTTCACCGACGACATCGCGCAGCGATTGGCCAAGCAGCACGTCACGACCGTGCTCGTCGGGCTCGAATGGCCAGGCTTGAGCAGCGTCATGACCGACGATGCCAGCGGCGCGCGGATGGTCGCCGACCTGCTCACCAGCCGCGGCCACCAACGCATCGCCTACCTCGGCGGCGCCGACACGCAATGGGCGGGCTGGCCGTCCGCCGTACGCCTCGCCAGCTTCCACGACGCCCTTCCCACCCCGCCGCGAGCTCGGCTCACCGATCCCACCCGCCCCTTCGACTCGGCCCGCGCCACCACGCACGAACTTCTCGCCGGGCCGGAGCCGCCGACCGCCATCTTCGCCGGCAGCGACCTGCTCGCGGGCGGAGCGTTCCGCGCCGCCCACGACCTCCGTCTCACCGTCCCCGCCGACTGCGCCATTGTCGGCTTCGACGACTCAGACCTTGCGGAACCGCTCGGGCTCACCACCGTGCACCAACCGCTCGAGGAATCTGGCCAGATCGCGACCGAAATCCTGCTCGCGCAACTCGAGAGCCCGCGCCGCAGCGCCCGCCGGACGACTCTCTCGGTCTCGCTCGTCGAACGCTCCACCACCTAGGGCTAGCCGCCGACCAGCAGCTGTCAGGACTTCGGCTTGACCTTGAACGCGCCGCGCATGAACGGGTGCACGCGGCAGAAGTACGTGTAGGTGCCGGCCTTGAGGCCCTTGGGCGTCGTCCACGTGGCGCGGTTGGCGGCGGCGGTGAAGCCCTCGGGGCCGAAGCCCAGCTCGCCCGAGTCGAAGTCGACCTTGCCGTCGGCCAGCGGGTAGGCGATCCCCGTCGAGCGGTTGCACGGCGCGCGGCAGGCGGTGATCGTGTGGTAGATCGTGCGCTTCGCGTCGCGGTTGACGAACCGCAGTCCGCGCCCCGCGCGAACCTGCGCCGGACGGCCCCGCCTCCCGGTGGAGCTGAGGTCGCCCTGGCCGTAGACGAAGCCCTGGATCGCCACCTTGCCGCGCGCCGGCATCGGCCGGGAGAGCAGCTCGCGCGGGTCGGGCAGGCCGGTCATCCGGCTGCCGCCGTGGCCGTCGTTCTCGGGCAGGTGGCCGTGGGTGACCTCGCCCTCGACGTCCACGTCGGCGGTGAACGGGTCGGCGCCCGTTCCCCCCGGGTCGAACATGGTCGGCATGATCGCCATCGACTCGTACCACGACGCCTTCCTGGTGTCGTAGGTGCCCGAGACGCTGAGCACGTCGCCCTCGCGCACCTGCACGCGCCAGTCCGCCGGCGTGACGGTCATCGAGACGTCCCACGAGACGGCGCCTGCCGGCTCGTAGTACTCCGCCTTGGAGCGGAACAGCCGCGTCGAGCGCCCGTCGCGCGTGAGCGTGAGGTCGGTCCACAGGCCCCCGGGATGCAGGTGGCCGGCCGTGCCGACGAGCGCGCCGTCCTGCGGGACGGTCCACGCGTTGCGCTCGGCGCCCTTGACCTCGTCGGGGAACGTGAGCCGCCGGTCCGCGCCGCCGGTGCCGCGCCTGGCGTCGAACACCGGGTAGGCGCCGCCGACCGTGTCGAGCCAGATCGTCTCGATCTCGTGCATCCCCGCCGCCGCGGGCGTGCCGTCCGGAACGAAGTCGACGTCGTAGGTGATGAACACCTCCTCCGCGGTCGGCGTGAGGTTGTGGATCATGTGGTTCATGTGCCACTTGTCGGCGGTCTCGAAGCGCCAGCCGTGGCCCGGCGGAGCGGTGATCGCGGTCTTCTCCTCGCCGGCCGCGAACAGCGGCCGCAGATTCTGCAGCCAGACGCCGTGGTGCAGGTGGATCACGTCCACGCGCGGGACGCTGCCGTCGCGCCGCACCAGGTTCGGGCGAAAGCCCGTGATCCAGCCGTTCACGGCGGGCTTGAGGTCGTTCGGCTCGAGCTCGATCGTGTTCTGGCCCGGGGCGATCTTCACCGGGCCGTACTCGAAGTGGAGCGTCTGGACGCCGTCCTGGGCCGCGGCGGGAGCCGCAAGCGCGAGCGTTAGGAGGAGCGTGCCGAGCGCGATCGTCGCCTGCGGCCGGAAGCTCGTCGGGCGCAGCCGCCGGGCGAGACGGGTTGTCGGGTTCATGACGGCGCGTCAATGGTAGGCATCGCGGCGGCCGCCGTCCACGCGGCCTCCTCGACGAACTGGTCGTCGACGCCCGGCGACCGCGCGCTCACGGCGCCGCGGGCGTCGTCGTCGACAACGGGCGCCCGGCCGCGAGCGCGGTCGCCGTCGCGGTCAGCGCGCGCTCGTCGAGGAACCCGAGCTCGGTGCCCGCGACCCTCCCGTCGCGCCCCGCGAACGTGAGCAGCGGGCAGACCGCGCCGACGCCGTAGAGGTTCGCGACCGCGCCGTCGTGGTCGTAGCCGACCGGCACGCGCCAGCCGCGCTCGCGCACCGTCGCCCGCAGGTCGTCGTGATCCTCGCGCACGGCCACCGCGGCGAACGCGACGCCTCCAAAGCGCCGGGCGACGCGGTCGAGCACGTCGACCTGGCGCGCGCACTCGCGCGAGCGCGTCACCACGAACGCGAGCACGACCGGCCCGCGCTCGGCCAGCTCGCAGACGTTGAGCACCTCCGGCCCGCGGACCGAGCACGCCGGCACGTCGCCCTCGGGGCCGCTGTCGGGCTTCGTGGCGATGTTGGCGTCGCCGTCGGAGGCGCTGGCGGCGGTCGGCATCGCGAACGGCGGCAGCCGGGTGCCCCGCTCCAGCCCGCGCGGGTCGAGCCCTTCGGTGCGCAGCGTGTTCAGCGTGATGTAGGCCAGCGCGACGACGCCGACCACGCCCACGAGCCAGGCGCCCTTCACGCCGGGACGGCGGGGTCGGCGGCGGCGGCCGTCACGCGCGCCGAGCCGCGGCGGGCCGCGCGGCGCTCGGCCAGCACGAGCACGGCAGGGAGCACGGCGAGCACGCCGAGCAGGGACACCGAGAGGTCCACCACCGTCACGATGCCGAACTCGCGCAGCATCCGCACGTCTGACAGCGCGAGCACCGCGAAGCCCGCGATCGCCGTCGCGCCGGACGCGAGCACCGCCGCACCCGTGGACTCATACGTGCGCCGCAGCGCCTCCGGCGGCGCGTGGCCGGCCGCCCGCTCCTCACGGTAGCGGCCGTCGAGCAGCACGGCGAACTCCGTCGCGATCGCGATCACGAGCGCGCCGAGCGTCGCCGACATCGGGTTCAGCGGCACGCGCAGCGCGAACAGGACGAGCGCCGACCAGCCCGTCGCGAGCGCGATCGGCACGAGCGGCACCCACGCCCGCTCCGCCCGGCGGTGGATCGCGAGCAGCACGAGGCCGACCGCCAGCAGCCCGGCGAGCAGCGTGCCGAGCCGCCGCCACGGCGAGGCGAGCGCGGCGTTGGCCTCGGCCGCCAGCGCCGGCAGCCCGGCGACGCGCGCGGTCACGCCGGCGGGCGGGTCCAGCGCGGCGCGCATGCGCTCGATCACCGCATGCTGCTCGTCGAGCGCCATCAGCCGGATCCCGAACGCGAGGTTGGCCGTCCTGCGATCCGCCGTGATCACCGCCTGGGAGAAGTACGGCGGCACGGCGTCGAGCAACGCGTCCACCTTCGCGCGGTCCGACGCGGCGCCCGCGCGCTGGAACAGGTCCGGCAGCGAGAGCGCCGGGCACAGGGCGGCCTTGCCGCAGCCGTTCTCCGCCGTGTAGCGCGCCTGCGCGAGCACCCGCTCCTGGTAGGAGCGCATCCACGCCACGACCTTCGGGTCGGTCAGGTCGCGCCCCTCGACCACCACGTCGACCTCGCCGGCCACGCCGGTCGTCCGCTGCAGCGTCTCGAGGTCGCGCACCGCCGGCAGGTCCCGCGGCACGAGCGCCTGCAGGTCCGAGCGCACCTCCGTCTGCGTGTCGACCACCCAGCCGGCCGCGGCGACCGCCAGCCCGATCGCGAGCACCCGTCCCGGACGCCCGAGCGCCGCGCGCAGCACACCGTCGCCGAGCCGGCCCGCCGGCCGCGCGAGGCCGCCGAGCGGGCGCGCCCCGGCGCCGATCAGGTCGCCCGCGCTGCGCGCCGAGCGCGCCAGCACGCCGCCGGCGGGACGGCGCCCGAGCGTCACGAGCGCCGCGGTGCCCCCGGTGACCGCGAACGCGAACGCCACGCCGACGCCGACCACGAGCAGCGCGCCGAAGCCGCGCACCATCGGCACCGGCGAGAGCGCCAGCACCCCGAAGCCGACCGCCGTCGCGAGTGCCGCCGTGGCGATCGTCGGCACCGCCGCCCGCGCGGCGCGCGCCGGACCGTCCTGCTGCAGCCGGGCCTGGTACTGGATCGCGTAGTCGACGCCGAGCCCGAGCAGCACCGGCAGCACGGCGATCGACGCCATCGTCAGCGGCGCGCCGACCAGCGCCATCAGCCCGAACGTCACCGCGACGGCGCCGAGCGCCACCACCAGCGGCACGAGCCGCAGCCGGCGGCGGAACACCAGCGCCAGCACCGCGGCCATCACGACCAGCGCCACCGCCAGCAGCCGCGCGACCGATCCGGCAAGCGCGTCGGACAGGTCCTGGGCCAGCACCGGGACGCCGGTGACCGTGTAGCCCTCGGCGTTGCGCAGCTCGAAGTCTGGCATCCGCACCGCGCGGCGCACGAGCTCGGTCGCCCGCTGGCGCTCGGCCTCCGAGAGTCCCGGCTCGAGCCGCACCTGGATCGCCGCCGACTCCGACGAGGGGAACAGGTAGGCGAAGCGCGCCTTCGGCGTCGTCGCGCCGCGGCTGGGATCGAACACGAGCGTGGCGACGAAGTCCGGGTCGTCGAGCCGCGGCGTCTTGTCCACGCCCAGCCCGTAGGAGAGGTTGAGCTGGAGCATGTCGCGCACGAACTGGGCGTAGACGAGCTGCTCGGCCGCCTTGCCGAGCCGCGCCTGCTCGGCCTTCGGCTTCCCCTGGCGCCGGGCGAGCCGGCGTGCCGCGGCGGCCGCGCGCCGGGCCTCCCCCGCCTTGGCGTCGAGCCGGCGCCGCAGCTCGTCCTGGATCTCGCCGACCGCGGAGTTGACGAACGTGCCAGGCCCGTAGACGACCTGCACCGGCTTGGTGCGGGCCAGCTCCGCGCACGGTCCGTCCGCGCCGCCGGGCGCTTCGGACTCGGGCGGCTTGTTGCCCGACAGGCAGCCCTCCAGCCCGAGCAGGCGGCCGAGGTTCTCGGTCAGCACGAGCTGCTCGAGCGGCCCGCGCACGAGCACCACGATCGCGTGGTCGCCGAAGCGCTCGCGGTAGCGCTCGGTCGCCTGGAACGTGTCCGACGAGCGGCCGGCGAGCGTGCTCGTCGCCGCGCTCGGATGCAGGCCCAGCGCCAGCGCGCCCCCCGCGGCGCACAGCACCGCGAGCACCGCGAGCGTCCGTCCGGGGCGCCGCGCCGCCGCGCACACGACCCGTTCGAAGCCGTCGGCCGGCGTCATCTCAACGCGGCTTGGGGCGGGGGTACTGCGTCGTTTCGCCCGAGACCCGGAGCCTGCCCTGCTGCTTGCACGGCGGCGCCGGCAGCGAGCTCGGCGCCCCGCCTCCGAACGCGAACCTGATGATGTCCGAGACCAGTGCGTCGGGCAGCCTGAACAGGCCGTCGACGACCCCCCGGTCCGGAACCGCGGCGGGCACCGGCACCGGCAGCGACAGGACCGGCAGCGTCGGCGCGACGATCGGGGTCGGGGTGTTCGAGATCGCCGGGATGCCGCCGCGGCCGCAGTGGCGGGTCTCGTACTGCGCCAGCCCGTCGCGGATCTGGTCGAACTCGCCCGGCAGCGTGTACGGGTTCGGCCGGTTGGTCCCCAGCCGCCTGGGATAGACGGCGAGGTTCTCCGGGTTGAACGGGTTCGTCGTGCGCAGGTAGTGGATCGGGCCCTTGCCGGAGACCGTCGTGGCCTGCGTGGCGGCCACGGTGTTGGCGAAGAACGCGGTCAGCTCGCGCTTGTAGAGACCGACGTAGTCGAGCACCGGGATAAGCTGGCGCAGCGCCGGGTCGAGCTGCCCGAGCAGCGGGCGCAGGTCCTCGAGCACGCGCTCGGCGGCGGGGAGGCCGGCCTCGGACGCGTCGATCAGCGGGTCGAGCTCTCCGAACAGCCCCTCGAGGTCCGGCGCGAGGGCGGACAGGTCGGTCAGCGTCGGCGAGAGCACGCGCGCGGCCGGGCGCAGCTGGGTCACCAGCGGGTCGGTCCTGCGCGCGAAGTCCGTCAGCCGCGCCACGGTGGCGCGCGACTCGCGCTCGAACGTGGGCAGCGCGACGAACGCCTCCTGCAGCTCGCGGTCGCGCTCCGCGGTGGTCTCGAACACGCGGTTGGAGTTCTCGATCAGGTCGCGCAGCTGCCCGTCGCGCTCGGTCAGCGCCTCGAACACCACCCCGGTGTTGGACACCAGGCGCCGGACGGCCGGCTCCTGGCGGTTGAGGATGTCCACCAGCACGGCGGCGTCCTCCGCGAACGGCCCGAGGTTGCCGAGCGCGTCGTTGAGGTCGCGCCCGTGCCCGCCGATCGCCTCGGCCTGCGTCTGCATCCAGTCCTGGAACGCCTTGCGCGTCTGGGGGTCGAACGTGCGCAGGATCTCGTCGAGCTCGACGGCCTCGGACACCTGGCCGGCCGGGAGCCGGCCCCCCTCGGGCACCTTGTCCGCCCGCTCGGTGCCCGGGGTGAGCTCGACGTAGGTCTCGCCGAGCAGCGTCTTCTGTCGCAGCAGCGCCTTGGAGTCCGACGGCAACGGCGCGTAGGAGCGGCTCAGCTCGATCGTCACCAGCGAGCGCCCGCTCCTGCCGTCGGGCTCGATCGCCTTGACCTTGCCGACCGGCACGCCGGAGATCCGCACGTCGGCCTCCGTGGACAGCTGGGAGGCCTCGGCGAACGACGCGGCGACCCGATAGCCCTTCGGCTTGAGCGGCACCGGCCCGCCGAACGCGAGCCACAGGAACAGGAAGAGGGCGAAGCACGACAGCGCGAAGCCCACCATCACGGCGATCCGGCCGAAGCTGGGTGCGGCCTTCTGCATCTCAGCCGCCGGCCCCTGGCTGGGGCGATGCCGGGCACACGTCCGCGCGGTCGGGCGCCTCGAGCAGCTGCGTGAGCACGCCGAGCTGCGGGTTGCCGAGGACGATGTTCTCGAGGATCTCGAGGCTCTGGCAGCCGACCACGACCAGGCCGCGGCGGATCGGGCCCTGCGCGTCCTGGTTGGAGAAGATGGCCGGCCCCAGGTGGTTGACCCACGAGGCCCAGAAGAGGAAGCCCTCCTCCGTCTCGCCCGGCGGGTTGTAGGCCAGCGTGTTGAGCAGCCGGTTGACGACCTTGAACGTCCGCAGCAGGTCGGGAGTGAGCGCCGACAAGTCGCGCATGGCGGGCCGCAGCTCGGTCACGGCCGGCCGCGCGGCGCGCACGAACGGCCGGATCTCGTCCTCGATGACCGGCGTCGTCTCGCGCAGGAACGGGCGCGCCTGGACCAGCGCGGGACCGAGGGCGCGCGCACCGGGCCGCAGCGCCTCGAGCGTCGGCCCCAGCTCGCCGGCGAGCGTCTCGACCTTGCCGAGGGCCGTCTGCGTCTCGGTCAGCGCCGAGGGGAGCTCCTGCAGCGTCGCGCGCAGGTTCGCGTCCTGGGAGGCGAGCGACGCGAATACCGCGTCGGAGTTCTCCACGAACGAGGCGAGCTGGTCGTCCTTGGCTCCCAGCTCGTCGACCACGAGCGCGAAGTTGTGGATCACGCGGCGAATGTTGGCGCGCCGCTTGGCGAGCTGCCCGGCGATCGCGCGCGTGTCGCGGGCGACCGGCTCGAACCGGCGGATCGTGTTGGCCAGCTCGCGCCCGTTGCCCCCCAGGCCCCGGGCGCCGTCGGACAGCAGCAGCTGCACGTAGGTCCGCGTGTCGCGGTCCAGCGAGGCGAGGATCTCGTCGAGGTTGACGTCGGGCAGCGTCTGGCCGATCGGGATGCGCCGGCCCTCCTCGAGCTCCCCCGCCTGCTCGGTGCCCGGCGTCAGCTCGGCGACCATGTCCTTGAGGCCGGTCTTGGGACGCAGCAGGACGCTCGCGTCCTGATAGACCGGGACGCTGCCCTCCTCGAGCCGGAGCGTGACGATCGCCTTGCCGTCCTCGAGCCGCACGCGCGAGATCTCGCCCACCTCGACGCCCGCGACGTTGACGGTCTGCCCCTGGCCCGGCGTGACGGCCTGCGCGGTCGAGAGCTCGGCGTCGACCTCAGTGAAGCTCTGGCCGAGCACCGGCACCCAGCCCGGCAGCGCGAGCCGCTGCTGGGACAGGATGTAGGTCGCCACCGCGCCCGAGACCAGGATCAGGCCGATGATGGCCAGGAAGTCGACGAGGTGCTTGCGGATCGCGGTCATCGACCCGGCCCCGTGCGCGTGCCGAGCGGGCGGATGTGGCTGCGCAGCCGGCTCAGCGACGGTGTGCCCCGGCCGGCCGTCGTGCGCGCGTCGGCGGTCTGGGCGCCCGGGGTGAGCGGGCTCGTCCTGGCGGCGGCCGGCCCGTTGAGGTCGGGCAGCTGCTGCCTGTGGCAGGGCTCGTCGGGCTCGTACGGAGGGATCTTGCCCGGATAGGCGGGCCGGTTGCCCAGCGGCGGCGTGGGCAGGCCGCCGAACTGCGGCGGGCTGCCGGCGCTGCCCTGGCCGAGCGAGATCTGCTGGGCGCCGCCGCCGGTCTGGAAGCGCACGTAGGAGCCGTTGCCGTCGAAGTTCTGGCCCTCGCCGGCGAGGCCGACCATCGCGTAGAAGAAGTCCTTGTAGTTCTCCACGCCGGTCTCGAACTCGTCCCGGATCACGACGTCGCCCGTGGGCAGGACGACGTCGCGCGCGCACATCGACGCGAGGTTGGTCTGCGGCAGCAGCGAGATCGCGCCGTCGGTCAGTCCGGCCAGGTCGCGCGTGGCGGGCGAGAGGTCGCGAGCGAGGCCCTGCAGCTCGGGCTCGGACATCAGGGCCCGCGCCTGCGCGATCCAGGGGAACGACGCGTCGATCGTGGCGGGCGTCTCGCGCACGCCGGGCAGGATCTCGCGCGCGAACGCCCGCGTCGCCGGGAATGCGGCGTTGAGCGACGCCAGCGCGCCGTTCGCGTGCTCGAGCGTCGGCGCCAGCTCGCGGATCGAGCTGCGCAGGTTCGCCTCCTCGGAGGCGAGCGCGGCCATCGTCGTGTTGAAGTTCGCCACGAGGTCTTGGAGCTGGGTCTCGTTGCGCACCAGCCCGGCCGCGGTCCTGCCCGCGCCTTCGATCAGGCGCCCGAGGTCGCGCTCCGGCTCCTGCCCGAGGAGCGCCTCGTTGACCTGCGCCTGGGCGCGCTCGGCCGGGCTGATGTCGTCGTAGGCGTCGTTGAGCGATCGCGCGGCGGTCTGGCCGCGGGCCGACCGGTCGGCGTCGCGGTCGTCGGCGGCGCTCGGCTCGGAGTTCAGCGCGGTGCCGAGCCCTTCGAGCACGTCGCGCAGGTCCTGGCGCGTGTCGGATTGCAGCGCGGAGAGCACCTGGTCGAGCTGCACGGGCGTCGCGGTCTGCGTGACCGCGATCGTCGCGCCGTCCTCGAGCTCGGACGCGCCCGGCGTGCCGGGCCGCAGGTCGACGAAGAAGTTGCCCTCCAGGAAGATGCGCGGCCGGATCTTCGCCGTCGCGTCCTCGTGCAGCGGCAGCCCGCTCTCGGAGATCGCCATCGTCACGACGGCGTTGTCGGTGCCGTCCTGCCCCTCGACCCGCTCGACCTTGCCGACCTCCACGCCCGCGATCCGCACCGGCGAGTTGGGACGCAGCGAGTTCGAGGACTCGAACACGGCCTTGACCTGGTAGGGCCGCGTGAACGGGATGTCCTTGGTGAAGCCGAGGAACACGAGGATGCCGATCGCGACGAGGGCGATCAGGCCCACGGCGATCGGGCTGCGACCTTCCCGGCGGCGCATCAGGGCCTGCCTTCGGTCGCGGCCTGCTGGGTACCGGGCACGTTCGACGTCACGGTCCTGCCGGCGAGGTAGGGCTCGTTGGCCGCCTCGCACTCCTTCGGCTGGCCGGGCGCCGCCGTGTTCGGGTACGGGTTGGTATGCAGGTGGTTCTCGAGGTTCGGGCCGTCGGCCGGCGCGGAGGACGGCCCGCCCTCGTTGTTCGGGCCCTGCGGCGTGGCGACGATGATGAACCGCTGCCAGGTGCCGTTGACGTCGCCCTCGGAGAGCAGCGAGGCGATGTTGCGAAACCAGAGCGCGAGGCAGTTGCAGGTCGTCTGCGCCGGCGCGAGGTGGCGCAGCGTCGGGTCGAGCGAGCGCACCTTCTCCGTCAGGCGGCGCAAGCCGCGCGGCACCAGCGGGTCCTGCGAGAACCGCGCCAGCTCCTCCAGCAGCGAGGCGAGGCGCTCGTTGAGCGCGGGCGTCCGGCGCAGCGCCGGCGTGCCGACCTCCAGCGCGTCGGCCAGGTCGGGCGCCGCCGTGCGCAGCGCGCGCACGCCGGGGCGCAGCTCCCGGAACAGGCCCTCGGCGTTGGCCAGGAACGGGCGCTGCGCCGGGAAGCCCCGGATCGCGGCGTCGAGCGTCTCGGGCCCCTCGGAGATCGACTCCGCGATGAACGGGCGGGCGACCGCGCGCAGCGCGGCGAACGTGCGGTCCAGGTTGACGAACAGCTGCGCCTGCGACTCGGCCGCGGGCGCCACGATGCGCGCGGCGTCGGCCAGCTCGCCGATGAACCGCGGCAGGTCGGTCTCGGCGCTGGAGAGGTTGCGCGCGACTCCGATGATGTCGCGCAGCAGCGGTCGCAGCGCCCCGATCGCCTGGTTGATGCTCTGCCCGCGCCCGGCGAATGCGTCGCCGAAGCCCCGCAGGTTCGTCTGGGCGGCGGCGCGCGTTTCCTCGTCGAACATGTTGACGAACTCGTCGAACTCGACCGGCGCCGGCGTGGCGGACGCGATCGGGATCGTGTCGCCGTCCTCGAAGCCGTCCGCCGACGTGCCGCGGGTCAGCTCGACGTACTTCAGGCCCAGCGCCGAGCGGGGGCGGATGATCAGCTTCGTGTCCTTGGGCAGCGGGGAGACCGAGCGCTCGAGCTTGAGGCTGAGCACGGCCATGCTGGTGCCGTCCTCGCGCCGCTCGACGTCGATCGCGTCCACCGAGCCCACGCGCGTGCCGCCGATCCGCACCTCGTTGCCGCGCACGAGGTTGGCGGCGCTCGGCGTCTGCGCCGACAATGCGTAGGTCGGGACGAACGGCAGCCCCTGGTTCGCGTTGTAGGCCAAGAAGACGGCCACGATCACGACGAGCACCGTCGCCGCGCCGATCAGCACCGGGTTCCCGGCGATGCCGCGCCCGCGCATCAGTCCTCGCCCCCGAACAGGTAGTCGAGCAGGTGTACGCTCCCGTCGCCGCCGGGCGGCGCCGGCGTGGCGGTGGGCGCCGGGTGCGGGGCGGGCGCCGGTCGGGGGG
>JBPCNM010000061.1:0-4685 GCA_051001255.1 Solirubrobacteraceae bacterium | reverse complement strand
GAGCCAGCGCGGACATGGCATTCCTAACGAACACGCCGGCGGGGCGGTTCATGCGGTTGGCGCCGACGCACTCTGGACCGCTCGCCGTCGAGCGGTCCCGGTCAGGCGCGCGTGATGTCGACCGGCGCGCCGAGCGGCGTCTGCTTCGCGAGTCGCGTGATGACGCGGTGCGAGACGCGGATGCAGCCGGCGCGGGGTCGGCGAGATCGCCTTGCCCTTGGCGACCTTGGCGCGCATGACTCGCCTGCCCGGACGCCACAGCGTGAGCCGGTGCGGGTCGACCCGGAGCCGGCAGGGACGCCACCTACAATCGGCTCTCTGGAAGCGAGAGGAGGAGCCATGGAGAGCAGCACCACGGTGCCGGTCCACGAACGGGCAACCGGGTCGTCGACGATCGCCGATCTGATCGCGCTGGCGGCCGCGCGGCACGCGGAGCGTCCCGCGATCCGCCACAAGCGCGACGGCGAATGGCGCGACATCACCTACGCCGAGCTGGGCGAGACCGTCTCCGAGCTCGGGCGCGGGCTGATCGACCTCGGCATCCAGCCGGGCGACCGGGTGGCGATCCAGTGCACGACACGACCGGAGTGGACGTTCGCGGACTTCGCGATCACCACCGCCGGCGCGGTCGCGGTGCCGATCTACCCGACGAACTCGCCGGAGGAGTGCCGGTGGGTGGCGGGCAACTCCGGGTCGCGCGCGATCGTGTGCGAGGACGCCGCGCAGGTGGCCAAGATCCGCGCGGTGCGCGACGACCTCCCGGCGCTCGAGACGATCATCGTCATCGACCCCTCCGGCGACGACGGAGACCTGATCACGCTCGACGCGCTGCGCGAGCGCGGGCGGGGCCTCGACCCCGCCGAGCTGACCGCGCGCTCGCAGGCCGTCACGCGCGAGCAGCCCTACACGATCATCTACACGTCGGGCACGACCGGGCCGCCGAAGGGCTGCGTGCTCAGCCACGGCAACTACCGCGACGTCATCTCGATGTGCGAGCAGGACGCGGTTGTGCAAGCCGGGGACGTCGCCTATCTGTTCCTGCCGCTCGCGCACTCGTTCGCGCTCCTGATCCAGCTCGGGATCCTCGACCTCGGCGCGACGCTCGCGTACTTCGGCGGGGATCCCAAGCAGATCATCGTGGAGGTGTCGGAGATCAAGCCGACCTACCTGCCGTCGGTGCCGCGCATCTTCGAGAAGCTCTACACGCTCGTCACCGCCCACGGCGACGCCGAGCAGATCAAGGCGGCGACCCAGGTCGGCCTGAAGGTGCGCGCGCTGCAGGCGGCCGGCCGGGAGGTGCCGGCCGAGCTGCAGGCGCACTTCGACGCCGCCGAGGAGAGCCTGTTCTCCAACGTCCGCGCGGCGTTCGGCGGCAACCTGCGACAGGCGACGTCGGGGGCGGCCCCGATCGCCACGGAGATCCTCGAGTTCTTCTTCGCCTGCGGCGTGCCCGTGCTCGAGGGCTTCGGAATGACCGAGACCGCGACGGCGGCGACGGTCTCGACCGTGGAGAGCTACCGGTTCGGCTCTGTCGGCCGCGCGCTGCCGGGCCTGGAGATGAAGATCGCCGACGACGGCGAAGTGCTGCTCAAGGGCCCGAACATCTTCCAGGGCTACTACAACAACGACGACGCGTCGTTCGGCGCGATCGTCGACGGCTGGCTGCACACGGGCGACCTCGGCTCGGTCGACGCGGACGGCTTCCTGTTCATCACCGGCCGCAAGAAGGACATCATCATCACCGCTGGCGGCAAGAACCTCACGCCGGCCAACCTGGAGAACGACCTCAGGCAGTCGCGCTGGATCTCCCAGGTCGTCATGCACGGCGACCGCCGGCCGTACCCCGTCGCGCTGATCACGCTCGACCCCGAGGAGATCGTCCACTTCGCGCGCGAGCACGAGCTGTCCGAGGATCTCGCGGCGCTCTCGACCGAACCGAAGGTGATCGAGCTGATCCAGGGCGAGCTCGATCGGGTCAACAGCCGCTACGCGCAGGTCGAGAAGATCAAGAAGTTCCGCATCCTCGACCACGACCTGTCCCAGGAGACGGGCGAGCTGACGCCGACGCTCAAGGTCAAGCGCAACGTGGTCAACGAGAAGTACGCCGACCTGTTCGACGAGCTCTACGCGGGCTGACCGGGCCCTCGTCCGCCGCGGACTGGCGCAGCAGCGCCCCCGTCGTCTGCTCGAGGATCCGGCGCCAGGCGCGCGACTTCTCCTTTTCGGCCGAGAAGTGGCGCACGACCTGGCGCACGCGCGTCGCGGAGATCTCGATGCCGTGCCGCTGGGCGACCTCGCGCAGGTCCTCGTAATCGGAGGCGAGCTTGACCGTTACCGACTCGAACCCGTGGCGCGCGATGTCCAGCCGCGACGTGTAGTTGAGGATGTTCGTCTGGAACATCAGCTCGTCGTCGGGCTCGGGCTCGATCAGCACGATGTCGACGCCCGGATAGCGCTCCTCCCACTGGCGCGCCATCTCGTGCAGGCGCTGGTAGGCGAGCAGCTTGAACGTCTGGTAGGCGATCCGGGGGAAGCCCATGCTCGAGACGCGGCGCACCCTGGTGCCCGAGAAGTCGTTGACGTAGGGCACGAGCGGGTTCACGACGACGACGAACTTCGCCCCGGCCTCGACCGCGATGTCGAGGTTGGTGGTGGAGACGATGCCGCCGTCGATCAGCTCGCGGCCCTTCAGCTCGACCGGCTGGTAGACCATCGGCAGGGCGGCCGAGGCCCGCACCGCACGGGAGATCGGCACGTCGTCCCAGCCCTCGGCACCCAGCACGAGCCGCTCGCACGTGTCCAGGTCGGTCGCGGCGAGGTAGAGCTCGGGCTCCAGCAGACGGAAGTCGTCGGTGCGGTCCGGGTCGCTGAGGACGGTGCGGACATATTCCTCCAGCCCCGAGCCGGAGTAGATGCCCGACGGCAGCGCCTCCGCCAGCGCGATCGCCAGGTCGACGGTGCTGAAGGAGCCGAGGCTGCGACCCAGGCCGCGCGCGATCCCGAGCAGGTGAAGCGGGAGCTTGATCCCCTTGAACACGAACTCGCGATAGTTGGGCCGCAGCAGCATGTCCAGGTTGATGTCGCGAAACGGCGTGGGCGCCTGGTTGTTGACCACGCGCATCATCTGCTCCGGCGTGACCCCGTTGGCGGTCAGCGCGGCCACGAGCGCACCGGCGCTGGTGCCGACGTAGACGTCGAACTGGTTGACCGAGCGGTTGACAGACAGCAGGTCGAGCGCCCGCAGCGCGCCGATCTCGTACACCGCGCCCGTGAACCCGCCGCCGCCGAGCACCAGCGCCGTCTTGGACTGGCGCGGCCGGCCGCGCGGCTTGCGTCGCGCGTCGGCGCGCTGGCGCGCGCTGCTCTCGAGCTCTACGACCTTGCCCATCGGCCGCGAAGCCTAGGGAACGCCCCGGGCGGCAACGCGCTACGCCGCGATCCAGGTCTCGTGGGCGGCGCGAACCTTGGCCCAGAGAGCGCCGCGGGCGCGGGCGTCGACGTCGGCGAGCGGCAGGTCGAAGACGTCGGCCAGCGCCGCGAACCAGTCCGCGCTCGTCTCGAGCGTCTGCGCGGGCCGCGCATCCTCGCCGATGCGGCACAGGACGCAGCCGGTGAGCAGGTCGACGCCGCCGGCGTCGCGGCGCTGGACGCTGCAGGTGCGCACGAACCCCGACTTCGGCGAGGTCGAGAGGTGGACGTGGCGCGCACGGAAGTCGTCCTGGGTGGCGCGCACGGGCCGGAAGTCCATGCCGGTGAAGCTGCCCCGCGGATCGTGGTCCAGGCGCCAGCCGCCCGGTTCCGCCCGCGAGCGGCTGAGCCCGTAGCGGAACGGCCCCTGGACGTATTCGCCCTCGTGCAGCGGCAGCGGCGCGTGAAGCGCGTCGCCCAGGCCCACGTCGACCAGCCAGGCGCCCGACGGGCAGTCGGGCGTGGGTAGCCCGTGCACGCTGAGCGCGAGATGGTTCGCGATCTCGGCCCCGACCGGCTCGGGCTCGGAGCGGTTCTGCACTCCCGCCCGGTGCCAGACGACATCGAAGCCGAGGGTTTCGAGCAGGAGCGAGAAGGCGCCGTTGAGGTGGTAGCAGTAGCCGCCCCGGCGCCGGCCGACTATACGCGCGGCGGACTCGTACGGGTCGACGCTCGTCGGACGTCCCAGCTGGATCTCCAGCGCCTCGTAGGGGACGCGCTCGACGTGCGCCTGGTGCAGCGCCCGCAGGGCTCCGGCGCTCGGCGGCACGGGCGTCGTGAGCCCGAGGCGCTCGAGGTAGGCGGCGGTGTCCAGGCTGCTCATGCCTCTCATGGTGACGCAGTGCGACTTTCGCGGCCCTCGTGGGTTCCGTACCCTCGATGCTCCGCTCCATGGTCCGGATCGCTGCGCTCGCCTGCCTGCTGCTCGTCCTGCTCGTTCCCGCGGCCTCCGCGGCGGACCGCTCGGCGACGGCGCGCGCGCTGAGCGCTCAGATGCGCTGGGCGGGCGCGGGCTCCGGCGCGCTGGCGATCGATCTGGACTCCGGCCGGGCGATCTACTCGCTGCGCGTGGACACCGAGCGCATGCCGGCGTCGGTGGACAAGCTCTACACGTCGGCGACGACGCTGCGGCGGGTCGGCGCCGCCGGCCGGCTCACCACCACCGTGCTGGCCGCGACGGTGCCCGACGCCGACGGCGTCGTCGCCGACGACCTCTT
>JBPCNM010000060.1:0-7778 GCA_051001255.1 Solirubrobacteraceae bacterium | reverse complement strand
CTCGGAGACCTCCACGACGGTGACATCCGCGTCGAGCGGGGTGCGACGGCAGCGCGCGGCCCCGCACACGCTGGCGGAGCTGCGCACCGCCCAGACGAGGGAGAGGGCGCCGCCGGCGACGGCGGCGAGCCGCGGGCGGCCGTCCACGCCGGTGATCGCGGCCGCCGCGTCGGGCGCGGGCACGAGTGCGAGTGCGCCGGTGATCGCCTCGACCGCGTCGAGCGAGGGCGGCTCGACCGTCTCGTGCCGCCCGACCCAGTCCTCGACGAGCTGGGCGGCGCGGGCGGGATCCATCGGGACCAGAGCCTAGCCGGCGCCTTGCCGGCGCGCGCAACCGGCGATGCACTGCTTTTCGTACTGGTCTCATCCCAGCGGCTAAGCTGCCCTGATGAGGGAGGCAATGAGGCAGGAGGCCGAGTTGGAGTCGGGACAGCTCGAGCGTGCCGGACGGGTAGGCGGCGTCTTCGGCAACCGCACGGACACCGTGCACGCGGCGCACGACGTCGACGTGGTGCTGTCGGTCGGCGCCGTGCTGGCGGCCCTGGGCGCCGCGCTGCTCATCCTCATCCACCTCGGCAACGCGGTGTTCCTCGACGCACTGGTGCTCAACGCGAACGGCGAGGCCACCGTGTGGACTTGGGCGAGCGTGGTGGCGGCCGCGGCGGTCGCGCAGGGCGCCATCCTGCGTGCGGTGCTCGTGCGGGCGGGGCGGCGCATGTTCATCGCCCTCGCCCTCTCGGCGGGGTTCCTGTCGCTGGACGACCTGACCGTCCTGCACGAAAGCGTCATCGGGCGCGTCCTCCCGCAGCTCGGGCTCTCCGACAGCTGGGACAGCGTGCTCTGGCCGGTGCTCTACCTCCCCGTGCTGGGCGTCACGGTCCTCCTTCTGCTGGTCATCGCGCGCGACAGCCCCGCCCGTACACGGCGCTTTATCCTCGCCGGACTGGCCCTGCTCGCGCTGGCAATCTTGCTCGAGATCGGCTCCGCGCCGTGGTCGGGCGCCGAGGAGAACACCGTCCACACGATCGAGGGCGCGTTCGAGGAGGCGGCCGAGCTGGCGGGCTGGATACTGCTGGCGGCGGCCGTGCTGGCCGGCGCGCTGCGCGACGTGATCGTGCAGGCCCGCGAGCGATAGAGCCCGACGCGGCTCCGCGCGCTCACGTCGGCGCGCGTGCGTACAACCCCCGACAGGAGGGGTTGGCGGGCGGCTGGCAGTCAGTCGCGTGAAGCCGACCCGCGCCCGAGCCCCGCGTCGCGCGCGCGAACGATCGCCTGGGCGCGATCGGCCACCTGCAGCTTGGTGAAGATGTTCGAGACGTGATTGCGTACCGTCTTCGGGCTCAGGACAAGACGTTGCGCGATCTCCGCGTTGCCCTTGCCCTGCGCGATCAGTTCGAGCAGCTCGCGTTCGCGCTCCGTGAGCTCTGGAAACGCGCGCGGATGCTCGGCCGGGTTGACGGACGCGAAGTAGTCGATCACTCGCCGCGCGACGGCGGGGCCGAAGATCGCCTCCCCGCTGCCGACCGCCCGGATCGCCCGGAGGATCTCGGTCTGGGCGGCATCCTTCAGGAGGTAGCCACGGGCGCCCGCGCGCATGGCCGCGAAGACCGAGTCGTCGTCCTCGAACATCGTGAGGACCAGCACCCCCACGTGAGGGCTTTGGCTCACGATTCGCTCGGTCGCCTCGATGCCGCCGAGCTCCGGCATCTGCAAGTCCATGACGACCACCTCGGGCTGAAGCTCCGCGGCCCGCTCGACCGCTTCGATGCCGGTAGTCGCCTCGGCGACGAGCTCGAGATCCTCGACCGGCGCAAGGACTGCGCGCAGACCGTCCCGGAAGACCGGGTGGTCATCGGCCAGCACGACACGGAGTTGCTCAGGGCTCATCGTTTCCCCACGGGGAGGCTCGCGAGCACACGCGTTCCCCCGTCCTCGACTGCCTCGATCGAGAAGCTTCCGCCCAGCTCAGCCGCCCGCTCGCGCATGGAACTGATCCCGACGCCGGCACGGAAGCCCGAACCCAGGCCGCGACCGTCGTCGGTGACCTCCAGCTCGAGCGAGCTGCCGAACGAGAGCAGCACCGCACAGGTCCGAGCCTGTGCGTGACGTACGACGTTCGCCACCGCCTCGGCGGCGATGCGGAACGCGGCCACTTCTACGGCAGCGCCAAGCTCTCGCCGTTCGCCCACGACGCTGACGGTGACCGCGACGCCCTTCCGGTCGGACACGGCGGTGGCGCGCTGCTCGAGCGCCCGCACCAATCCAAGCTCGTCGAGCGCCGGCGGTCGTAGGTCGTAGGCGAGCGAGCGGATGTCCGCGACCGCCGCGCGGGCCTGCTCCCCGACCTTGGCGAGCAGTGCCTGTGCCGCCGACGGATCGCTCGCCACGCGGTCGCGCGCCGCGTCGAGCTGCATCGCCATGCCCGCGAGCGTGGGGCCAAGTCCATCATGGAGGTCGCGCCGCAGGCGCCGACGCTCCTCCTCCTGCGCGGTCACGATCCGCTCGCGCGAGCGCTGAAGGTCGGCGGTCAGGCCGACCGCGTGCGCAGCGACCCCCACCTGGCGGGCCAGGTCCCCGAGCAGGTGCCGATCGGCGGCGGACAGCTCTTCCCCGGCGGCTCGCGGGCCGACCAGCATCCGGCCGATCTGCTCTCCCGCATAGCTCAGCTCGAGCGCCTCGGGTTCGCCGGCGGGCTCGCCGTGTGCGACCACCGGCTCGAGGCGGCCATTGCGACGCAGCTCGACCGACACCGACGAGAGCCGCAGCGCATGCGCCACCGTCTCCGCCGCCGCCGGCAGCACGGCCTCCGGCGCAAGCGTGTCCTCGAGCCGCTGCCCGACGCGGGAGATAACGGCGTAGGGATCGTCGCGCTCGCCGTACAGCACCCGGTTCACGCCTCGCTGCAAACGGTCGCGAAGCGGGTGAAACAGCACGGCCACGAACCCGGTCGCCAGCAGGGAGGCAAGCAGATCGGAGTCTCGCCGCAAGACCGCGCCGAGCAGGCTCACGATCGCGACGTAGGTGCCGACCACGCATGCGGTCAGCGCGGCGTACACGAGCGACCGCCGGAGGATCACGTCGATGTCCCACAGGCGGTAGCGCAGGATCCCGACGCCGACCGCCGCCGGCAACAGCGGCACCGCGACGAGCTGCACCGCGATCAGGAAGTCGTAGGAAAGCGCCTCGGCCAGCGTCAGCGCGACCGCCGCCAGCGCGGCGGCGAACGAGAACCACTTGAGCTGTTGGCGCTCCACGCCGCTTGCGCGGCGCAGACGCACGACCAGCGAGCCGAGCGCCGCCGCACCCGTCGCGGTCAGCAGCATGAAGGCAACGGCCCTGAGCGGCTCGAGGACCGACTTGGCGGCCTCGATGCCGAGTGGGTTGTCGGGCACGCCGTACGGCTCGATCGGGCCGGGCATCAGCGCCGTCGCCGCGAGCGCGAGCACGAGGCCCGCTGCGGCCGCCCAGGCCACCGGCCGCCAGCGTCGCGAGGGCAGGCGGCCCGCCGGAAACAGCAGCGTGCCGAAGAGCACGGGCAGGACCAGGCCCGGCAGCACCAGCAGCGCGCCGAAGACTGCGGCCTTGCCGCCGGGCAGTGAACCCGGTGAGGTCCCCAGGGCGTAGCTCGCCCAGCCTGAAGCCACGATGCCGGCGCCGGTGAGAACCGCGCCGGCGCTGAACAGCCACCCGAGCGGGTGCTCGGGGCGTCGCGTCGTGACGAGCCCACCGACCGTCGCGCAGGCCACCGCGAACACAGCTTGTCCGGCGATGAAGCCCGCGCCCTGGTCGGGGTTCGAGCGATTGAGCCAGAGGAAGGCGACCCCAGCGGCCGTGAGCAGCATGGCCGTGAGCCACGTCCACCAGGCGAGCCCAGCGATCTCGACACGTTGTTCCCGGGCCCGTTGCGCTCTCATCGTCGTCATGTCCACTCGCCGCCGCCGGCATCGTCTCACCACCGGCCGGCGAACGCGCGAGAGAACCTCGAGGCTCTCTCGCGCTCCGCTGAGCCGCCCCACCCGGTTACTCGACGAGCTCGATGGCGATCCGGTTACCGCGTCTGCCGGACCTGATCGCCGCCTGGCCACGGGCGCCGCGGTATGCGCCCGTCCCGCCCACGACAGCGGCCGTGTTCTCCCGCTTGGAGAAGTCCTGCGCGAGTCGGACCGCGATCGTGCCGTCGGCCAGGATCGCGGACACCGAGCACTCCGAAAGCGTGCGCGTGACCGCCACGCAGGTGCCGTGACCGCGTCCCACTCGCGTGCCGTTCGAGATCAGCGTCTCGCGGAACCCGAACAGGTCACCGGCCGACGCGCCGCGGGGCGGGTTGTCCACGCGAAAGCCGCCGGCGTGCTGCGTGACGAGGTCGATGGTGCGCGGCGGCTCCTGCGCACTCCCGCCGCTAGCGACCGCGCCGGCGGCGAGCAGCGAGCAAAGGAGCCCGGCGCCGAGGATCTTCGCCCGGGTCATGCGCTCGCCCTTCTCCCGGCGCGCCGCTCGCGCAGCGCGACTCCGAGCCATGCGAGCCCGAGTGAGACGGCCGCGTCGGCGGCCAGGTAGAAGGTCCCGCCGTCGTCGAGGATCCCGTCGTCGGCGAGCACGACGACCACGATGCCGGCCGCGAAGATCGCCGCCGCAGCGAGCAGGCCGCTCCTCAGCTCGCCCAGCGCGTAGCCGACGATGAGACCCACCAGTGGCATCGCGAGCAACATTGCGCCACCCCTTTCTGTTGGTTGCCGGCGGCAAACACCGCCATGGGGCATCCTCGGCGGGGGTGTGTCCCGCTGTCATGAGGCAGGTGTCCCGATCTCCTCGGGAGATGCGGCGGGCCTGCCGGAATCAGATGTAGTACATCGTCGCGCCGGCCTCGCGGTTCTCGCGCTCGACCACGTCGGCGACCGTCGTCGAGGCGAGCAGGGCGCGGGCGGCCGCGGCGGCGTCGGCGAAGACGCCCTCCGCGCCCCTCCCGAGCGGGCCGTCGAGCAGCTCGACCAGCTCGAGCACGGTGATCTCGGAGGCGTCTCGGGCGAACGAGTAGCCGCCCTTCACGCCGCGCTGGGACTTGAGCAGGCCGGCGCGGCGCAGGACCGCGAAGAGCTGCTCGAGGAACTGGACCGGGATCTCGCGGCGCCGGGCGAGCTCGCCGATCGGGACCGGGACATCGGCGCCGATGCGGGCGAGCTCGGTCAGGGCGCGCAGGGCGTAGGGCGACTTGGTGGTGATCGACAGCATCCGCCGATGCGATCCTACGCGCTCGTGCGGACCGCGAACCGCTTCATCCCGCCGCTCGCCCTGATGGGCCTCATCTTCTTCCTGTCCGCCCAGGCGGACCTGAACTCGGGCCTCGGCGGGTGGGACGTCGTGCTGCGCAAGCTTGCGCACATGGCGGAGTTCGGGCTGCTGTGGTGGCTGTGGCAGCGGGCGCTGGGACGGCCGCTGGTGGCTGCGGCGATCGCGCTCGCCTACGCGGCGAGCGACGAGTGGCACCAGTCGTTCGTCGCGGGGCGGGTGGCCTCGCCGCTCGACTGGGCGATCGACGCAGCGGCCGTCGGGATCGCCTTCGCCGTGTGGGCCGGAGGCTGTCGAAGAACAGGCGGTGCATCTGGAGTCGGTCGATGACCGAGTCAGGCGGTCGACGGACCCGAAGCCAATAGTGGGGCTATCGGCGAGGGTTCGGCGGCCGACCTGGCGAAGCGTCAGCCGGCCGGCGCCAGATGTGCCGACATCTTCGACAGTCTCCTACAACCAGCCGCGCTCGGTGGCGTAGAGCACCGCTTGGGCACGGTCGACCGCGCCCAGCTTTCCGTAGATGTTGTGCAGGTGCGTGCGCACCGTGCTGGTGGAGAGGGAGAGCTCGTGTGCGATCTGCTTGTAGACCATGCCCTGCGCCAGGCGCTTGAGCACCTCGAGCTCGCGCGTGGAGAGCGGGCACGGCTCGACCGCGCGCGGGCGAGCGTTACTCGGGTAGGGCAGGTCGTAGAGCACGGTCCGCAGCTCGGTCGGGCCGAAGCCGACGGCGCGCGCGGCGCGCAGCAGCTCGGTCGAGTTGACCGGCGAGCCGAGCGAGTAGTGCGCCAGCATGTCCGCGAGGCGGACGAAGGCGGCGTCGCCCTGGGCGTCGTCGGCGTGGTGGCGCTCGATCGCCGACGCAATCGAGCGCGGAAGGTTCCAGCGGCGCGCCAGCACGCCGCCGACCAGCGCGTGGTCCACACCCAGCTCGCGGCGCTCGTAGTGCAGGCGCTCCTCGGGCGTGCGGGCCGGGCCGTGGACCTGCTTCGGGTAGCCCGGGTAGGCATGCATCAGCACGAGCTTGCCCACGTCGTGCAGCAGCGCGGTGACCAGCAGGCGATCGCGATGGGAGTAGGCGGCGGCGGCGGCGAGCCGGTCGGCGGCCCGCTGGACCGAGACGGCGTGCAGCCGGAAGCGCTCGGGGGCGGCGTCCCAGGTCTTGCCGCGCTCGAAGAACTCGAACGTCTCGGTGGTCGACACCAGGCCCTGCACGGCCTCGGGCGAGAGCACCTCGACGGCCGAGACGATGCTCTCCACGCCGCCGCGGAGCGGACTCTCGGCGTTGTTGGCCAGCCGCAACACGGCGATCACCAGCGCGACGTCGGACTCGATCGCCTGCACGACGTCGCCGGTGGACGGACGCTCCTCCGCGACGAGGGCGAGCACGCGGTTGCGCGATTCGGCCAGCGCGGGGAACACCTCGAGCGCCTCGAACGCGGCCGTCAAGCGCTTGCCGTGGCCCTCGTTGCGCGGCGGCCCGACGAGTGCGTACGGCTCACCGAGGCGCGCGCCTCCGGACCGACGTTGCGTCGGAGGCTTGGAAGCGGACAGGGACGGCGTCATGAGGTCTTCATCGGTCACAGGCGGGCGATTCTGGAGCGGCGTCGTGAGGCGCGGCCGCCGCCCTTCGACGCCTATCGGCAATCGTGGACGAACGGTTGAGCCGCCGATGCCCCGAGAATGGTGGTGTATCAGGCGCCGCGGCGGCCGTCGAGCGCAGCGTCGATGCGCGCCAGCGCCCGCTCCGGACCCACCAGCGCCACCGTCTCGAAGATCCCGGGCGAGATGGTCGTGCCGGTGAGCGCGACGCGCAGCGGCTGGAAGACCTGCTTGGCCTTCATCCCGGACCGCTCGACGGCTTGGCGCAGCACCGCTTCGACCGTCTCGGTCGTCCACGGCGCGGGCACGTCGGCGAGCGCCGCCCGGGCCACCGTAAGCGCCTCGGCACCACTCTCGGGGGCAAGGAACCGCTCCCGCGCCGCCGGATCGTCGACGGGCGCCTCGAAGAACGCCCGCGCCAGCGGCCAGAACTCGTCGAGCGTCGAGATCTTCTCCTGCGTGACGGTCACGGCGTCGCGCAGGCCGGTCCGGCCGGTGAGGGCCTCCAGCCGCGCGGTGAGCGCGTCGAGCGGCAGCTCGCGCAGGTAGCGGCCGTTCATCCAGCGCAGCTTCTGCTCGTCGAACACCGCCGGGGATCTCGAGACCTTCTCGAGCGAGAAGTGCCGCTGCAGCTCCTCGGTGCTGAAGAACGTCGTCTCCTCGTCGTAGCCCCAGCCGAGCAGCGCGAGGTAGTTGCGCACCGCCTCGGGCAGGTAGCCGCGGTCGCGCAGCTCCTGCACGGAAGCGGCGCCGTGGCGCTTGGAGAGCTTCCTGCCGTCCGGCCCGTGCAGCAGCGGCAGGTGCGCATAGATCGGGGTGCCGGCGCCGATCGCCTGCTGGATCAACACGTGCTTGGGCGTGTTGGAGTAGTGGTCGGCGCCGCGGACGACGTG
>JBPCNM010000059.1:0-21365 GCA_051001255.1 Solirubrobacteraceae bacterium | reverse complement strand
CCTCGATCCTCGTCGACGTCCCGGTCGAGCACGTGCTCGTCCTGCTCGCGTCGCTGTTCCTCGTCGGCTTCTTCTTCGCCCAGCTCGGCGTGATCGTCGGCGTGCGGGCCGAGCAGTTCGACGACGTTTCCTTCTACCAGACGTTCCTACTGCGGCCGCTGATCTTCCTGGGCGGCGTCTTCTACTCGGCGGCGCTGCTGTCGGAGCCGTTACAGAAGCTGACCTATTTCGATCCGGTCTACTACATGATCGGGCTCGTGCGCTACGGGTTCCTGGGCTACTCCGAGACGAACGTCGCGCTCTCGCTGCTGTTGTTGACGCTGGCGGCGCTGGCCCTGTTCGCGCTCAACCTCCGCCTGTTCGCGCGCGGTTACCGGCTCCGCGCCTGACGCGCGGGTTCTCCGCGTTTTCACCCGGCCTCGTCGCTCTCGTGTACTGATGTGGGCGTGTCGACGCCCTTCGAAGCCCTCGAGCAGGCGACCGCGGGACCTATGGACCGCCGGCGCTTTCTCCAGTTCACCGGCGCGCTCACCGGCGCCGCCCTGTTCTGCCAGTACCGCGGCGACCTCGCGCAAGCCGCGACGCCGCTGGCTGACCATCCGTTCACGCTGGGGGTCGCCTCGGGCGATCCCAGGCCTCGTGGCGTGGTGCTGTGGACCCGGCTCGCTCCGGACCCGTATGCGCCCGACGGCGGCATGCCGGATCGCCGGGTGCCGGTGCGCTGGCGCCTGGCGCGGGACCCAGGCATGCGCTGGGTGGAGCAGCGCGGTGTGGTGCTCGCGGCGCCCGAGCTGGCGCACTCCGTGCACGTCGAGCTCAGGGGCCTGCGACCGGATCGGGAGTACTTCTTCCAGTTCTCCTATCGCGACGAGGTGAGCCCGGTCGGCCGCACGCGCACGGCTCCAGCGCGCGGCGCGCACGTCGGCTCGCTGGCGTTCGCGTTCGCCTCCTGCCAGGCGTGGCCGGACGGCTACTACTCGGCCTACGGGCGGATGGCCGAGGAGGACCTTCGCTTCGTCGTGCACCTCGGCGACTACATCTACGAGACCGGCATCGACGAGCGCGGGGGCGTCCGTAGCGTGCCGGTGCCCGAGCAGTTCCGCCCCGAGTGCCTCACGCTCGAGCGCTACCGGCTGCAGTACGGCCTCTACAAGAGCGACCCCGACCTCCAGCGAGCGCATCAGCGGTTCCCGTTCATCGTCACTTGGGACGACCACGAGCTGGAGAACGACTACGCCGCCCTCTCGCCCCTGGACGGCGAGGTCAACCCCGACTTTCCAGCGCGCCGCGCCGCCGCCTACCGCGCCTACTACGAGCACCAGCCGCTGCGTGCCGCAGCGCTGCCGCAGGACGGCAACGCGCGCCTCTACCGGCGGATGCGGTGGGGCGACCTGGCCGAGTTCAGCGTGCTCGACGGGCGCCAGTACCGCACCAACCAGCCGTGCGGCGACGGCGAGCTCCCGCGCTGCGACGCCTCTCTGGACCCCGCGGTGACCATGCTCGGGTTCGAGCAGGAGGACTGGCTTCGCAACGGGCTCGACCGTTCCCACGCGCGCTGGAACGTCATCGCCAACCAGGCGCTGATGGCCCAGCTCGACCACAACCGCGGCGATCCCCGCATCTACTGGCACGACGCCTGGGACGGCTACCCGGTCGCCCGCCAGCGGATCCTCGACCACCTCGTGGAGGCCAGGGTCCGCAACCCGGTGGTCATCACCGGGGACTGGCACTCGACCTTCGTCAACGACATCAAGGCGGACTTCTCCGACCCCGACTCGGCGACCGTCGCGACCGAGTTCGTCGGAACCTCTATCTCGACGAACGACGACCTGATCGTCTACGGGCCCTACTACGGTCCGATGATCCCGGCCAATCCGCACATCAAGTTCTTCGACGGCGACCGGCGCGGCTACGTCCGTTGCCAGGTGGATCGGAGGCAGTGGCGCACCGACTTGCGCATGGTGCCGACGGTCTCGCGCGCGGACGCTCCGGCGTACACGTTCGCCTCGTTCGTCGTCGAGGACGGCCGGCCCGGTGCCGTGCAGGTCTGAGGTCTGAGGTCTGCGGCGAGACGACGCCGTCGACCTGCGTCATGGCGCGCACGTCGCGGGCGCTACAGATCGCGAGGCATCGGCCGATCAACTCGGGGGAGAAGCGCCATGACTCCGATCCGAGACATGTACGACCTCCTGCCGCCCGAGCGCGCCGCCGAGCTCCGGCGACACAACAAGCAGCGCCTGGCCGAGCTCGAGGCCCGCGGCGCCGAGCGCCGCAGCCGGCTCGCCCAGACGCTCGCTGTCCCGCACGGCGAGACAGCGCCTGAGTAGCGGCTCGCGACGTCTACTTCACCCAGGAGCAGCGGCGAAGGCTGGACGCGATGGCAAAGCGCGAGGGCAAGATGCTCGCCGAGGTGGTCCGGGAGGCGGTGGACGCCCACGTCGCCCAGGCGCCGCCCGACCTCGACGCCGTGCTCGACGAGACGTTCGGCTCGATGCCCGGGCTCGAGGTGCCCGCGCGGGGCGAGTGGGACCGTGGCTACGGTTGAGCTGCTCGTCGACACCGACGTCCTGATCGACCATCTCCGCGCCTGCGCGGCTTTCGGGAGCCGGCCGAGCCGTGGGCGTCTCCGTGGTCACCCGCTGTGAGCTGTTCGCCGGTCGTGACGAGCCGGGGCGGTTGCGCCGCTTCTTGTCGCCGATGATCGAGCTGCCGATCGACGCGGCGATCGCCGAGCTCGCCGGACTGACGCGACGGGAAACCGGGATCGCCGCACCGGACGCGCTCATCGCCGCGACCGCGCTCACGCATCGCATCCCGCTGCTGACCCGCAACCGGCGCCACTTCGAGGGCGTGGCCGAGTTGCGCGTCGTCGCGCCCGCCTGAGCGCCTGCGCAGCAATACCGTTCGACGCGTGACCGACGTGCGCTACGGCGTCTACCTGCGGCCCTCGGTGGCGCTGGCAGCGGCCGTGGCCGACATCCACCAGGCGCTCGAGCGCCGGTGGGGCCTCGCCGCCGCCGGGCGATTCATGCTGCGCAACGAGGTCGGCGACGCGGCGTTCCTCGAAATCCTCCGTGGTTGGACGTCCTCGCGGAGCAGCGGTCACGGGACCACCGACGAGTTCATCGCGCTCGCCGAGCAGGTCTCCGGACAGCAGCTCGACGACCTGTTCGCGACCTGGCTGTTCACCCCCGGGAAGCCGGAGTTCTCGGAGCCGTCGAGCGGCGGCCGCGCGGTCCGGCAGAGCACCCGGGTCGCAGAGCCCGACGCCCGCTGGCTCGACGCGGTGCAGCAGCGGCTGCAGCGCCACGGGCGCTACTGAGCATCCGATGCGCGGCGAGGCGTGAGCCGGCTCGGCCGGTCCACGCCTCGCCCGCGATCGAACGGGGAACGTTCGTTTGGGTCCACGGCGCACGCATGCCATCATGCGCTGCATGCCGAGAGGGCGGGACCCGATCCGGGCCGGCACCTATGAGCGGAGGAGGCGCTGGTGAACGCGACGGTGCTGTTGCCGGATCGGACGGACGCGGAGTACCTGGAGATGGAGGCCATGCTGATGGCGTTCATCGACGACGTCCGCTCGGCGTGCACCGCCTCGGACCCGCTTGGGCACCTGCGCCAGCTCGCCTCCGCCCACGTGCGCTGGCGGCTCGAGCATCCCGTGATCGCGGAGGCCTTCGACATCGCGCTGGGCGTGCGCACGCGCGTCAACGCGCTGCCCGACGAGCATCGCCGCCGCATCCGCGCGATCAAGCGCATGTACGTCGACGAGCTCCGCGCGGTCTTGAAGGCCGGGGCGCGCAGCGGTACGTTCGACTTCGAGGACGTGCGGGTCACCGCGTTCGCGATAGTGACGCTGTGCGGCTCGGCGCACACGTGGTATGACCCCGACGGTGATCTCACGGTCGACCAGGTCGCCGCCATGTACGCCGACTTCGCCGCAGGCATGGTCCGCGCGCCGATGCGCGTGGCGCACGCGTAGCGGCTCCGCGCCGCCGAGGGTGCCAGGCACGCTCTAGGTTCCACCCATGACGGTGCCAGGCACGCTTTAGGTTCGCGCCGTCCTATCGTGCGCGCCGTGTCCGCGGTGCGCCTGCCCGAGCTGACCGTCCGCGACGAGCACCGCCTGCGGCGGCGGGTGGGGCGGCTCGCGCACACGCGGGACCCGGAGGCGCAGGCACGGCTGGACGCCGAGATCGCGGCGGCCGAGGCGCGGATCGCACGCCGGCGCGCCGCGGTGCCGGCGATCTCCTACCCGCCGCAGCTGCCGGTCTCCGAGCGCAAGGACGACCTGCTCGCCGCGATCCGCGACCACCAGGTCGTCGTCGTGGCGGGGGAGACCGGCTCGGGCAAGACCACGCAGCTGCCCAAGATCTGCCTGGAGCTGGGCCGCGGCGTGCGCGGCGCGATCGCCCATACCCAGCCGCGGCGGCTCGCGGCGCGCACGGTCGCCGAGCGGATCGCGGACGAGCTGGGCGTCCAGCTCGGCGAGGCGGTCGGCTACGCCGTGCGCTTCAGCGACCGCTCGGGCGAGGACACGCTCGTGCGGCTGATGACGGACGGCCTGCTGCTGGCCGAGACGCAGCGCGACACGATGCTGCGCCGCTACGACACGATCATCGTCGACGAGGCTCACGAGCGCAGCCTCAACATCGACTTCCTGCTCGGCTACCTCGCGCGCATCCTGCCGCGCCGGCCCGACCTCAAGCTGATTGTCACCTCGGCGACGATCGACCCCGAGCGCTTCAGCCGCCACTTCGGCGGCGCGCCGGTCGTCGAGGTCTCCGGCCGCACCTACCCCGTCGAGGTGCGCTACCGGCCGGTCGCGGACCCCGAGGATCCCGACCGCGACCAGACCGACGCGATCGGCGACGCCGTCGAGGAGCTGCTGCGTGAACGTGAGGGTGACGTGCTCGTGTTCCTGTCGGGCGAGCGCGAGATCAGCGACACCGACGACGCGCTGACCGGCCGGCTGCGCGCGGAAATCGAAGTGCTGCCGCCCTACGCGCGGCTCTCCACGCGCGAGCAGCAGCGGGTGTTCAAGCGATCAGATCCCCACCCACCCCGCCGGGTGGTGCTCGCCACCAACGTCGCCGAGACCTCGCTCACCGTCCCCGGGATCCGCTACGTCGTCGATCCGGGCACCGCGCGGATCAGCCGCTACAGCGCGCGGCTGAAGGTGCAGCGGCTGCCGATCGAGGCGATCTCCCAGGCGTCGGCCGACCAGCGCAAGGGGCGCTGCGGGCGCGTCGCGGACGGCATCTGCGTGCGCCTGTACGCCGAGGAGGACTTCGACGAGCGCCCGCGTTTCACCGACCCCGAGATCCTGCGCACCAACCTCGCGTCGGTGATCCTCCAGATGGCGGCGGCGGGCCTGGGGGAGATCGAGGACTTCCCGTTCCTGGACCCGCCCGACCGCCGCCAGGTGCGCGACGGGGTCCGGCTGCTGCAGGAGCTGGCCGCGCTCGACGACGCCGAGACGCTCACCCCGCTCGGCCGCCGGCTCGCGCAGCTGCCGGTCGACCCGCGGCTGGCCCGGATGGTGCTGGAGGCCGATCGGCTCGGCTGCGCGGGCGAGGTGATCGTGATCGCCGCGGCGCTGTCGATCCAGGACCCGCGCGAGCGCCCGGCGGAGAAGCGCGAGGCCGCGGACCAGTCCCACGCCCGCTTCTCGGACGAGCAGTCGGACTTCATCGCGTTCCTCAACCTCTGGCGCTACCTGCGCGAACAGCAGCGCGCACTGTCGGGCAACCAGTTTCGCAAGCGCTGTCACGCGGAGTTCCTTCACCACCTGCGGGTACGCGAGTGGCAGGACCTCGTCGGTCAGCTGCGCCAGGCGGCCAAGGGGGTGGGGATAGCGCTTACTCAGCCGACTTCGTCGGCAAGCGCAGGTGACCAGACGCCGGCCGAGCCGGAGGCGATCCACGTCGCCCTGCTCGCCGGCCTGCTCTCGCACCTTGGCCTCAAGGACACCGTGCGGCGCGAGTACCAGGGGGCCCGCGGCGCGCGCTTCGCGATCTTCCCCGGCTCCGCGCTGGCGCGCAAGCCGCCGAGCTGGGTGATGGTGGCCGAGCTGGTGGAGACCGCGCGACTGTGGGGCCGGACCGCGGCGAGGATCGATCCGCGCTGGGTCGAGCCGCTCGCCGAGCACCTGATCAAGCGCACCTACGAGGAGCCGCACTGGGAGCGCGATCGCGCGTCGGTCGTTGCGACCGAGCGCGCGACGCTGTACGGGCTGCCGATCGTCGCCGGGCGCAAGGTCGCCTACGGGCGGATCGACCCCGAGCTGTCGCGCTCCGAGTTCATCCGCCGCGCGCTCGTGGAGGGCGACTGGGAGACCCGGCACGCGTTCAACGCCGCCAACCGCCGGCTGGTGGAGGAGGTCGAGGAGCTCGAGCACCGCGCCCGGCGGCGCGACATCGTCGTCGACGACCAGGCGCTCTATGACTTCTACGACGCCCGCATCCCGGCCGACGTGGTCTCCGGCGCGCACTTCGACCGCTGGTGGAAGGGCGAGCGCCGGCACCGGCCCGGCCGGCTCGACCTCACGCGCGAGGACCTCGTCGGCGACGCCGCGGACGCGCTCGACCAGCGCGCGCTGCCCGAGGCCTGGCGCCAGGGCGATATGACCATGCGGCTCAGCTACGTGTTCGACCCCGGCTCCGTGCGCGACGGGGTGACCGTGCACGTGCCGCTGAAGTGGCTCCCTCAGCTCGAGCCGATCGGCTTCGACTGGCTGGTGCCGGCGCTGCGGCTGGAGCTGGTCACCGCGCTGATCCGCTCGCTCCCCAAGGACCTGCGCCGCCCGCTCGTGCCCGTTCCCGAGGTGGCGGCGGCGGTGCTGGGGCGGCTCGAGCCGCGGCGCGAGCCGGTGCTCGACGCGCTCGCGCGCGAGCTCGGGCGGATGCGCGGGGTGCGGATCCCGCGCGCCGCGTGGGACCTCGACCGCCTGCCGGCGCACCTGCGGATGACGTTCCGCGTCGAGGACGAGCGCGGCGCGCTGGTCGCCGAGGGCTCAGACCTCGAGGCGGTGCGCGATCAGGTGCGCCCACGGCTGCGCGAGGCGCTCTCCGCCGCCGCCGCGCCGCTCGAGGCGCACGGCCTGCGCGAGTGGACCATCGGAACGCTGCCCAGGGTGGTCGCGCTGCCCGGCACCGGCCAGTCGGTGCGCGGCCATCCGGCCCTGGTCGACGAAGGCGACACCGTCGGCGTGCGCGTGCTCGAGACGCCGGCGGCCCAGCGCGAGGCGATGCGGCTCGGCACGCGCAAGCTGATCGCGCTGAACGTGCCGTCGCCGATCCGCTCCGTACAGGGCCGGCTCGGGAACGCCGCGCAGCTCGCGCTCGCCGCCGCGCCGCACGGCAGCCCGCGGGCGGTGCTCGAAGACGCGACGCTTGCCGCGCTGGAAGGCCTGATCGCGGCGGCGGGCGGGCCGGCGTGGGACGAGGCCGGCTTCGCGCGCCTGCGTGCGCACGTGGCGGGGAACCTCGTCGAGACGACCGCGCAGGTGGTCGCGCGGGTGGCGGCGATCCTGGATGCCGCGCGTGAGGTCGAGCGGCGGCTCGAGCCGCTCGCCGCGTCCGCCGCGCTCGCCCCGGCGCGCGAGGACGTGCAGCGCCAGCTGCGCCGGCTCGTGCACCCGGGCTTCGTCACCGCGACCGGCGTCGAGCGGCTGGCCGACGTGGAGCGCTACCTGCGCGCCGCCGCCCGGCGCCTCGAGCGGCTGCCGAACGCGCCGGCCCCTGACCTTGACCGCATGCGGGCGGTGCACGAGCTCGAGGCCGCGCTCGAGCGCCGGCTGGACTCCTGGCCGGCCGGCCGCCCCGTGCCGGCCGCGCTGCGCGAGGTGCGGTGGCTGCTCGAGGAGCTGCGCGTCAGCCACTTCGCGCAGGCGCTCGGCACGCGCGGCCAGGTTTCGAGCAAGCGGATCCGGAAGCTCCTGAGCGCCTGATCAGCGCTCGAGCGGAAGTGGACACGGCTCCGAGAAGGGCGCCCGCATCACCGCGGCCAGTGCCGCGACGCAGGCGCCGTCGAACTGGGTCCCGGCGTTGCGCTCGAGCTCCTCGATCGCGTCCTCGCTCGAACGGGCGCGTCGATAGGCCCGATCGGAGGTCATGGCGTCGAAGGCGTCGGCGACGAGCAGGATGCGCGATGCCGGCGGTATCGCCTCGCCGACGAGTCCGTCTGGGTAGCCGGATCCGTCGACGTGCTCGTGCGCGTGGCGAACCCAGGGCACGATCGCGTCGAGGCCGACGATGCGGGAGATGATCTCGGCGCCGACGACGGTGTGGCGCTTGATCTCCTCGTATTCCTCGGTCGTGAGCGGCCCGGGCTTGCGCAAGATCCTGTCGGGGACGCCGACCTTGCCGATGTCGTGGAGTATCGCGGCCAGGCGCAGACGGCCCTTCTCGGCGTCTCTCCACTCCAACCGGTCGGCGATCGCGACGGCGTGATCGGCGACCCCGCGCGAATGAGCGTGCTCGGCGCCCATTCGCCGGTCCACCGCGTCGGCCAGGGCGGCCGCCCAGCTGAGCTCGAGCACCGCGGGGTCGGGGCGGCCCGGTCGCGACCCCTTCGCGGCGTACAGGCTCGCGTCCGCGCGACGGAACAGCTCGCTGGCGTCGATGCCGTCGACAGGGAAGCAGCTCTGGCCGAGCGACGCCGGAACCCTTCCCGCGAGCGCGGCGAGCAGGCGACCGACGACGACCCCGGAGTCCCCTCGCCCGACGCCGGGCAGCAGGACCGTGAACTCGTCGCCTCCCAGTCGCCCGATGGCGTCCATCGGCCGCAGCGTCGCGGTGAGCAGCGTCACGGTCTCGCACAGCAGCGCGTCGCCCGCCGCGTGCCCGTCGCGGTCGTTGACGATCTTGAAGTCGTCGAGGTCGATGACGGCGAGCGTGATCGGGCGTCCGCTCCGGGCCGCGTCCGCGAGCTCGCGCGACAGCCGCTCCTCGAAGCCGCGCCGGTTCAGGGCGCCGGTGAGCGGATCGACGCGTGAGACCCGCTCGAGCTCGTCGCGCTGACGTTCGAGCTCGTCGCGCTGACGCTCGCGATTGCTCGCCTGCCACAGGCACATCGCCGCCGTCCACGCGAGGCAGAGCAGGAAGAAGGCGGTGTAGGCGAACTCCTGCCCGTCGATCAGCGACCAGCCGGCGTAGCTGACCAGGACGGCGGCGCACGCGACCAGCGCCGAGCTGCGCGGGTAGGACATGCCTGCGAAGAGCAGCGGCATGAGCAGCGGCAGCGTCAGCGGGCTGCGCACCGTCGGATCCAGGCTGCCGGCGACGAGCACCACCACGACGATCGACAGGGTCCAGCCCAGGAAGAACGACTCCCGCCAGCGTCCCGCCACCACTCGCTCCATCGGAAGGAGCAGCACGACGATCCCGAACGCGACCACGAACGCGTTGAGCGCCGTCAGGGCTGGACGGTGGCCGACGTGCCAGGTCTGCGCGAGGTAGACCATGCCGGCAGCGCTGACGGCGAAGCTCATCCAGCAGCCGGTCGTGAGCGTCGCCATGCGAAAGCGAAGATCGGCCGGGTCTGTGAGTGGAGGCGATGTCCCGAAGCGCATGGGCTTATGAGTCATCGACGCGTATGCCGGGACGTTGAGCTGGAGGGAGGCGGCGACGCCGGCGCGACGGGCCTAGCCCGCGATCAACCTCCGGCAGAGCAGTGCAGCGAGCGCCAGCGCGGCTGCTCCGGCGAGCAGGCCCAGCTCGGCGCCGCCCACGAGCGCCTCCGCTTCCGGCCGCGAGCCGCGCAGGGCGTCGCTGCGAGCCGTCGCGATCGCGACGATGACGGCCAGGCCGAGGCCGGCGCCCACCTGCTGGGCCGTCTGTACGAGCCCGCCCGCCAGGCCCTGCTGGTGATCGGGCAGACCGGAGGTGGCGATGATCGTGAAGGAGACGACGGCCAGCACATGTCCGAAACCCAGCACGGCGGTCGCGACCAAGATCACCGCGAGCCCCTGCTCGGCGCCGATCAGGATGAGGCCAGCCGTCCCGGCCGCCTGGATCACGAGGCCTGCGGTGAGTACGGCGCGGACGCCGGCTCGGGCGGTCAGGCTGGGCCCGACCGCGCCGGCGACGACCGCTGCCACGCCCAGTGCCGCGAACGCGAGGCCGGTGCCGAGTGGTGAGAAGCCGAGCACCTCCTGCATGTAGAGGGTGAGCGTGAAGGTCGCGCCGACGGCCACCCCGAACGTGACCATGCCGATCGCGTTTCCCCACAGGACGCTGCGCCGGCGCAGCACCGCCAGGGGTGCGAGCGGCGCCTGAGCGCGCGACTCGACGAGCAGGAAGGCGGCGCCGAGCGCCAGGCCGCCTCCCACCGTCAGGATCGTGCCTCCGGCCAGCCAACCGTTTCCCTCCGCGGTCGAGATGCCGTAGATGAGCGAGGTCAGCGAGGCGGTCCCGAGCAGCGCGCCGGCGGCGTCGAGCCGCTGCGGGGCACGGCGATCGCGGCTCTCGGGCAGCAGAGCGGGAGTGGCGAGCATAGCTGCAGCGCCGACGGGAACGTTCACGAACAGCGTCCAGCGCCAGCTGAGTGCTCCGGTGAGGATGCCGCCCAGGATCACCCCGGCGACGAAGCCGCCGGAGAGGACGGCGCCGTTGACGCCTAGCGCGCGCTCGCGCTCGGGGCCTTCGGCAAACGAGGTGGTCAGCAGCGACAGGGCCGCGGGCGCGACGAGCGCGGCCCCCAGGCTCTGACCGGCGCGGGCGGCGAGCAGCCAGGCCTCGGACTGGGCGAGCCCTCCGAGAAGCGACGCCACGGTGAACAGACCCATCCCGGCGAGGAAGAGTCGGCGACGGCCGAACAGGTCGGCGGCGCGCCCCGTTACCGCGGCCACCGGCCATGAGCGCGAACACCGGCAGGCGCACAGAGCTGCGCGACTTCTTGCGCACCCGCCGCGCCAGGCTCACCCCGGCCGACGGCGGCCTCGAGGCGTCGGGCAGGCGGCGCACGCCCGGCCTGCGCCGCGAGGAGGTCGCCGTGCTCGCCGGTGTCGGAGTCTCCTGGTACACCTGGCTCGAGCAGGGGCGGGAGATCGGCGTCTCCGACCAGGTGCTCGACGCCGTGGCCCGCGCGCTGCGCCTGGACGAGGCGGAGCGCGCCCACCTCTACCGGCTCGCCGGCCACAATCCGCCACCGGCCGCGCCGCGCCCCGATCGACGCCTCAGCCCCGCGCTGCGCCACCTGCTCGACGCCTGGTGCCCGAACCCCGCCTATCTCCTCGATCGCCACTGGGACTACCTGGGCGTCAACGACGCTGCAGAGGTCACCTTCGGGCTGAGCGCCGAGGACACCAACTGCCTGCGCACCTTCTTCTGCAGCGAGCGTTACCGCGACCGCTTCCGCTACTGGGAGGAGAGCGCACCCGCCGTCCTGGCCGAGTTCCGCGCCGACGCCGCCCGCTACGCCGACGACGAGACCTTCTCCGCGCTCGCCGACGAGCTTAAGTCCGCGAGCCCCACCTTCGCCGGGCTCTGGGAGCGCCACGAGGTACGTGGGCGCCCGCAGGGGATCAAGGAGTTCGATCACCCCGAAGCCGGCTACCTGGCCTTCGAGCACACGACCCTGCAGGTCACCGATCGGTACGACCTGCGGCTCGTTCTCTACACGCCACAGCCCGCAGACGGCCACCCCGGCCAAGCTCGCCGACCTGCTCGCGCGCGCGGCCCGGCAGGCGTCGGCGCAGCGCCCGACGCTGGCCGGAACCCGCTAGCTCCCCGGAGGCGGCGAGGTCGGGTCGGTCACCCACGCCCGGGCTGCGCGTAGGCGGCCTCGCGCAGTCCCTGGACGTACCCGATGGCGTGCAGGCGCCCGAGCGGGGAGTACCCGGGGACGTCGGCGTGGTCGCCTTCGAGGGTCGGGTTGTGGTCGGTCCGCAGGGGCCCGTCGAAACCGGCCTCGCGATACGCGCGCAGGCAGGCGAGCATGTCGGTGGGACCCTCGTCGTGGAACGTCTCGACGAAGCGCTCGGGGGTGCCGCGCACGTCGCGGAAGTGCACGAAGGCGATCGCGTCCTGGGCTGCGAACCGGCGGATGACCGCGGGCAGGTCGTCGGTCATCAGCGCGAAGTTGCCCTGGCAGAGGGTGATCGCGTTCGCCGGGCTGGGGACGAGGTCGACGAGCCGTTGGAAGGCATCGACGGAGCGCATGATGCGCGCCATGCCGCGGATCGGCGACAGCGGAGGGTCGTCCGGGTGCATGGCCAGCCGCACGCCGGCCTGCTCGGCGACGGGGACGATCCGCCCCAGGAAGTAGCGCAGGTTCGCCCACAGGTCGTCCTCGTCGGCGGTGCCCGAACGCGGCGGCGGGGCGTCTCGGAGACGGCGGTGGTCGTAGCCCGCGACGAGGGCGCCGCCGCGGCCGCGCACCGCGAGCTCGGTGCGCAGCCACCCGAGGGCGGCCGACCAGTTGTAACAGAGGACCGGGATGCCGAGGCGACCCATGTTGCGGACGAGCGTGGCGACCTGCTCGAACTCCTCGTCGCGTCCGGGGCGCCCGAGGCGGAGGCGATCCATCGGCGGGTTGTCCTCGATCACCGCGAGATGCAGACCCTCCCCCTCGACGGCGGCTTGATAGACGCTCAGGGGGGCGAGGTCCCAAGGGTGGTCGGCCTCGTCGCCGCGCCAGTCGCGTGGGCGGCGCGGCAGGACGCCGACCGCGTGCTCGACTCCCACCTGGCGCAGCATGCGCCAGAAGGGGGTGGGGTGGGCCTCGAGCAGGATCTCCGCGAGCTGGATCATGGGCTGATGTGGGTCAGATGCCACCGAAGGCGCTGAAGCCGCCGTCGACGGGAATGATGGCGCCGGTGACAAAGCGCGCCGCGGGCGAGCACAGCCAGATAGCGGGGCCGGCCAGATCGGCGGGCTCGCCGAGCCGCCCGGCGGGGGTGTGGGCGAGGATGGCGCGGCCACGCTCGGTGGGGGCGCCGTCGGCGTCGAGGAGGAGGTCGCGGTTCTGCTCGCCGAGGAAGAAGCCCGGCGCCAACGCGTTGACCCGCAGCCCGGATCCGTGGCGCCGGGCGAGCTCGACGGCAAGCCAGCGCGTCAGGCTCTCCACCCCGGCCTTGGCGGCCGCGTAGCCACCCACGCGCGTGAGCGCGCGGTCGGCGGCCATCGAGGAGATGTTCAGGATCGCGCCGCCGGCCGGCTCGCCGGCGACGAGCGCGCCCGCGAAGGCCTGGCACGGCAGCCAGGTGCCCAGCAGGTTGAGGTCGACGACCTGCCGGAAGGCGTCCTCGGGTAGATCGGCGACGTCGCGGTCGGAGTCGAGCGTGGCGGCCGCCACGTTGCCGCCGGCGGCGTTGACGAGCACGTCGACGCGGCCCCACCGCGCCACCGCGCGGTCGCGCACCGCGCGCAACTGCTCGGCGGCGAGCACGTCGGCAGGCAGCGCGACGGCGTCGATGCCGTCCGCGCGCAGGGACCCGGCGTGCCGTTCGAGCCGGTCGGCGCGGCGCGCGACCAGCGCGACGGCGGCGCCGGCAGTGCCCAGCGCGTGCGCGAGCGCGCTTCCGAGTGCGCCGCTGGCGCCGGTGACGACCGCCACGCGCCCCTGCAGCGTGAACCGCTCGTGCAGTGCGTGGGTGCGGGTCATCCGGCATCCAGGCGGTAGGCGCGGCGAGCGAGGTCGACGGCGAGCTCGCGGGCGAGGCGGTGAGCGCCGGGCTCGTCGAGCCGCCCGGTGAGCACGAGGCCGGCCAGCCAGTCAGCGGACACGCGTCGCCAGACGTCGTGCCGGGCGGGGATCGAGGCGAACGCGCGCGTGTCGTCGACGAAGCCGGCGAGGTTGGCCACGCCGCAGACTTCGGCCGCGGCGTCGAGGAAGCGGCGGATGCCGCCAGGGCTGTCGAGGAACCACCAGGGCGCGCCGAGCTGCAGGGCGGGGTAGTAGCCGGCCAGCGGCGCGAGCTCGCGCGAGAGCGTGCTCTCGTCGAGGGTGAAGGCGATGAGCCGCAGCGCCGGGTCGTCGCCGTGCTCGGACAGCAGCGGCTGCAGGCTGCGCGTCCACTCGGTCGCCACGGGGATGTCGGCGCCGATGTCGGGCCCGAAGCGCGCCAGCCCGGCGCGATGATGGTTGCGCAGGCTGCCGGCGTGGAGCTGCAGGACGAGGCCGTCCTCGCGGCTCATGCGCGCCAGCTCCATGAGCAGGTGCGCGGCGAAGGCCTGCGCGTCCGCGTGGGTGGCCTGCCCGCGCAGGGCACGGCCGACCCGGACCTCGGCCTCGGCGACGGTCAGCGGCGCACTGCGCGGGACGGTGACGCTCACGTCGACGGCCACCGCGCCGAGCGCGCGGAAGGCGTCGCGGCGCGCCTCCAGCGCGGCGATCAGCGTCCGATGGCCGGTCACCTCGACGCCGGTCAGCTCGCCGAGGCGCTGCGCGTCGGCAGCCCAGCCGGTCCGGTCGAGCTCCAGTAGCGCGTCTGCGCGCAGCGTGGGGCGCACGCGGCCGTTCCAGCCCTGGTCGTGCAGCGCCCGGTGGGCGGCCAGGTCGTCGGTCACGGCGTCGGTGGTGCACAGCACCTCGACGCCGAAGCGATCCAGCAGCGCGCGGGGCGCGAACTCGGGCCGCGCCAGCTTGTCCTCGAGCTCGTCGTAGACGAGCTGCGCGGTGGCGCCCGAGAGCGCGCGCTCGACGCCGAAGACGTGGCGCAGCGCGCGCGAGAGCCACAGCCCGGTCGGGGTGGCGGCGAGCACGTCGAGGCGCTCGGCGAAGCGCTGCCAGATGCGCCGGTGGTCGCGCTCGACCGCGATCCCGTCGCGTGCGGGGACTCCGAGGTGCTCGAGCGCCACGCCCTGGCTGTGCAGCAGGCGCAGCACGTAGTGGTCGGGGATGACGAACAGCTGCGCGGGCGTGCCGAGCGTCGCCTCGGGGTCGGCCAGCAGCCACGGGTCCACGTGGGTGTGCGGGCACACCAGCGGCAGGTCCGCGATCGGCTCGTGCAGCGTGCGGGCGAGCTCGCGGTGGGCCGGGTCGAACAGCAGGTCGGCGGTCATCGCGCCGCCCCGGCCTCGAGCACGACGCCCTCGTCGGCGCGCAGTCGCAGCTCGCCGACCACCCGCTCGCCCTCCCGGTCCAGCCGCGTCGACAGCCGGACCCGCCCGGACAGGCGGGCCGTCCCGGGCGCCGAGGTCAGGTTGAGCGCGACGAGCACCTGCTCGCCGGGGCCCTCGCGCAGGTAGACGAGCACGCCCGCACCGGCCGCGACCGTCCGGTAGCCGCCGCCGGCGAGCGCCTCGCTGCGGCGGCGCATGGCCAGCAGCCGGCGGTGCAACGCGAGCATCGAGCGCGGATCGCGGCGCTGCGCGGCGACGTCGCGCTGCGCGTTGTCCTCGCCGATCGGCAGCCACGGGCACGCGCCGGGCGGACAGAAGCCGGCGTTCGGCGCGGCGTCCCACGGCATCGGCGTGCGCTCGGGATCGCGCCCGACACCGATGCCGGGGAGGTTGCGCTCGTAGGGGTCCTGCACATGCTCGGCGGGGATCGGCACGTCGCGCATCCCGAGCTCGTCGCCGTAGTACAGCGTCGGGGTACCGCGGAGCGTCAGCAGCAGCATGGCGGCCACCCGTGCTTGCGCCGGGCCGACGCGCGACGCGATGCGCGAGCGGTCGTGGTTGCCCAGGACCCAGTTCGGCCAGCCGTGCGCCGGCAGCGCCGCCTCGTAGCGCTCCACGAGTGCAGCGATCGCCTCGGACTCCCACGGCGTCGCGATCAGGTGCATGTTGGACGGCAGCTGGACGCCGCGACCGTCGCGGCCGTAGTAGCGCACCAGGCGCTCGATCGGCACGTACAGCTCGCCGATCAGCGGCCGCTCCTCCACGGGGTCGCCGTGCTCGAGCAGCACGCGGCGGATCGCGGCGATGGGCTCGAGGACGTCCTCGCCGTCGGCCGAACGGACCGGCAGCAGCGCGTCGTACGGGGGCATGCCGGGCCGGAATGCGGGGTTGGGCGGGTTGTCGCGCCACTCAGGGTCCTTGAGCAGATGGCGCAGTGCGTCGACGCGAAAGCCGTCCACGCCCCGGTCCAGCCAGAAGCGCAGTACGTCGAGCATCGCCTCGCGGACGCGTGGCTCGCGCCAGTTCAGGTCGGGCTGCTCGGGCAGGTAGGCGTGGTAGTAGAACTGCCCGGTGGGCTCGTCCAACGTCCACGCAGGTCCGCCGAACACGCTGCGCCAGTTGTTCGGCGGCCCTCCGTCGAGCGCCGGGTCGCGCCACAGGTACCAGTCGCGCTTGCCGCTCGCCCGCGAGGCTCGCGCCTCTACGAACCACGGATGCCGGCTCGACGTGTGGTTCGGGATGAGGTCCAGCAGCACGCGGACGCCGAGGCGGTGCGCCTCGGCCACCAGCGCGTCGAAGTCCGCGAGCGTCCCGAACAACGGGTCGACGGCGGTGTGATCGGTGATGTCGTAGCCGAAGTCGACCATCGGCGACGGGTAGATCGGCGACAACCACACCGCGTCCACTCCGAGCCAGACCAAATGCTCCAGGCGGTCGCGCAGCCCGCGCAGGTCCCCGACGCCGTCGCCGTCGCCGTCGGCGAACGAGCGCGGGTAGACCTGGTAGACGACCCCGCGCCGCCACCACGGCTGCGATGTCATGCGCGCAGCCGGCGGGCGAGCTGGGCGAAGGCCGAGCGCTGCATCGCGCGGTCGAACTTGTGCGAGCCGTCGTAGAACTCACCGACGTACGCCTCCTCCGCGCCGGCCCGGCGGTAGCGCGCGACCAGGCGCTCGTGCGCCGCCCGCATGCCGCCGGGCGGGAAGAGCTGGTCGCCGCGGTTGAACTGGACCAGCAGCGGCGAAGGGGCCCGGGCGGCGGCCACGTCGGGCCAGTCGCCGCGGACGGCCAGCCCCGGCGGGAAGAACATCCAGGTGTGGCTGGCCACCAGGCGATCCAGCAGCGCAGGATGGGTGCTCATCATCCCGACCACTGCGGCCGCCCCGATCTCCTCGCAGGTGGCCTGGAGCAGCGCGGCGCGACACCCCCCGCCCGACAGGCCCACGCAGCCGATGCGCTCGGCGACGACGTCGGGTCGCGACCGCAGGTAGCGCACGGCGACGCGATCCTCGAAGGCCACGACGCCCGCCAGCGAGGTGCCCAGGAGCGTGCAGTACTTCGCCACCAGGTGCTCGTGGGCCAGCGCCGCGCGGTTGTAGGCGACCACGTCGCGACCCGGGTCGAGCTCCTCGTCTCCTCCCAGCCAGAGCGCCTCGGGCTCCGGTCGCCGCGGGGGTCGCAGCAGCTCCGCCGCGAAGCGACGGCTGCCCCACAGGAACACGTCGTGGACCAGCACGCAGAATCCTTGCGCGGCCAACGCGTTCGCGAACGCCGTGCCCTCGTAGAGGCCGTCTCGCACGGCGGCCACCTCGGCCGGCGCACCGTCGGGCCCGTCGGCGACCTTCTCCTTGCCGAAGAACTTGAAGCCGTCGTGCCCGTGCAACGCCAGCACTCCCGGCAGCGGCCCGGTCGCCTCCGCCGGGCGCAGCACCCATGCCCGCGTCCGCGGCCCGTACCCCACCGACCACGACACCTCCTCGCCGGCCAGCCCGTCGCGCGTCCAGCGCCGCTCGACCCGCGGATCGAGCGGATCGCCATCGCCCGCGAACCCGACGAGCGCGCGGACGTCGGCCGCAGAGAGCGGCGCCGCCTCGGTGGAGGGGTGAAGCGGCGCCTGCGCGCGAGCATGCGAGACCCAGTCGCTGTACTCGCCGAGGTGCTCGAAGCTGAGGCGCGCGGGCATGACGACAGGTTCCCCCAGCGTGGTTCAAACCGCCACGACGATCGGGAAGGCATGGTCTAACCTGAGGTTGTGCTCGACGTCCGTCGCCTCCGCGTCTTGCGCGAGGTTGCGCGCCACGGGTCGCTGTCCGGCGCCGCCGATGCGCTGTCCTTCACGCAGCCGGCCATCTCCAAGCAGGTCGCCCTGCTCGAGCGAGAGGTCGGCCTCCCGCTCGTCCACCGCACCAGCCGCGGCGTCCGGCTGACCGAGGCCGGGCGCGTCCTCGCCGCCCACACCGACGAGGTCCTCGCCCGCCTGGAGGCCGCCGAGGACGCGCTGCACGACCTCGCCGGCCTGCGTACCGGCACCGCCCGCCTGGGCGCGTTCCCTACCGCGTTCATCGCCCTGGTGCCCGCCGCCCTGCGCGCGCTCCGCCTGCGCGCGCCCACCATCGAGGTCGAGGTCCGCGTCGTCGACCCCGAGCCGGCCCTCGAGCAGGTCCGCCGTGGCGAGCTCGACCTCGCGCTCGTCTACGACCACGACTTCGCCGCGCTTCCCCCACACCCCGGGGTCGAGCGCCACCACCTCCTCGACGATCCGATGCTGGTCGCTCTCCCCGCGGACCACCCGCTGGCCGATCAGGCCACGCTCACCCTCACGGACCTCAGCGAGGATCGCTGGATCCAGGGCGCCAGCGGCCCGACCACCCGGCTGGTCGAGCACGCGTGCCTCGCGGCAGGCTTCGCTCCCCGCGTCGTGGTCGAGACCGGCGACGCGATGACCGCGCAGGGCCTCGTCGCCGCCGGCGTCGGCATCACCCTGCTGCCGTCGCTCGCCCTGCCCACCGTGCGCACGGACATCCGCGTACGCCCGCTCGGCGAGCGGCCGCCCACGCGCCGCGTGAGCAGCGTCACGTCGTCCGCCGCGCTGGCGCCCGCCGCCGCCGCCATGCGCGAGAGCGTCCAAGCGGCAGCGCGGGCAGCGCCCGCACCCGCGTACGCACGGTCGACGAGCGACCCGACCGTGGTCGTGTAGCCGGCGTCTCCCCGGACACCCCCGCGTCGTGGCGTGCACGCTCGCCCTGGACTAGCGAACGTCGACCGCGTCAAAGAGGGCACTGAGGAGGGCGGCGGAGCGGTGATCGGGGTCGTCGTCGCGGCGCTGATTGGGGGCGTAGGAGAAGCCGACGCGCTGCGTCGGCCAGGCGCCATGAAGCGAGCCGCCGGCGCCGCCGTGTCCGAACGCGTCGTGCGGTGGGCCGAAGGGAAGCGCGTCCGTCTGCAGCGCGAAGCCGATTCCGTAGGCGCCGGGGGCATCGGAGACGGGGTCGCGGCTGCGTGCCAACGGGCGAGCGCCCTGTGCGACGGTGTCGTGTTCGAGCAGGCGCGTTCCGTTGATGTGGCCGCCGCACGCGAGGCAGCCATAAAGCCGGGCGATGGCACGCGCCTCCCCGATCGCCCCGACACCGGGCACTCCCACGCGATGCAGACTCGGCGCGTTCCAGTCCAAGGCATTGCCCACCAGGATCGGTGGGTTGCCCCAGATGGCCGCCCGGACTGGGTCGGCGTAGATCTGCGCCAGGTCGGTCGAGGGCCCTTTGCCGTAGTCGGGTGCGAGCTCGAGCCGAGCGACGCGCCCATCCTGGTCGACGGGAAGGCCGATCCAGAGGTCCAGCTCGAGCGGAGCCGCGATCTCGTCGGCGAAGAATCGGCCGAGGTCGCGGCCGTCGATGCGGCGTATCAGCTCGCCGCAGAGCCATCCGTAGGTGTACGGATGGTAGGCGAGCGTGCCGCCCGGGGCCCAGAGGGGCTCTTCGTCGACGAGCAGCGCCGCCATGTGACGATCGTCAAGCAGCTCGTCGCGGGCGAGGACGTGTCGGCGGATGCCGGGCAGGCCCGCGGTGTGGGAGACGACGTGGCGAACCAGCACCCCGTCCTTCCGGTGGGCGGCGAACCGCGGCCAGTAGCGGGACACCGGCGCATCGAGGTCGAGCTGACCACGCTCGACAAGCAGCAGCAGGCAGGTGGCGACCAGCCCCTTCGTGCCCGAGAAGATCGGCTGGATCGTGTCGCTGCGCCACGCCCGTCCGTTGGTCGAATCGGCGGTGCCCGCCCACACGTCGACGACGAGGACACCGTCGAGATACGCGGCGAAGCCCGCTCCCACCTCGCCGCGCTCGCCGAAGTTCCGCTCGAAGGCATGGGCCACCGCCTCGAAGCCCGACTCGACTTGGCCGTCGACGGTCATCGTCGCAAGCTCCTCCCCGCTCGGCGCCTCCAGACCCTACGCTGTTCGATCGTCGCCGCACACCGTGGAGCCCCCGAGTGTACGACCACGATCGAACATGTCAAGAGAGCCGCCGAACCTCCAAGCGCCGTCTCGAAGCGCTCGCGCCCGCGACCTCGTCAATCATCATCCGCGTGACGTGACCCTCCAAGCGGCCTTGGGCGCGCTCGCTGACCCGGTTCGCCGCGCGATCCTCTACGAGCTCGCCGACGACGCCGACTGGGCACGCGCGTGTGGCAGCTTTGACTTGGGCGTGGCCAAGTCGACTGTCAGCCATCACTGCAACGTGCTGCGCACTGCGGGCCTCATCGAGCAGCGCGACGTCGGCAGCCGTCGACTCAACCGCCTGCGCCGAGGCGAGTACGACGCCCGGTTCCCGGGCCTCCTCGCGCTTGTCCTCGACGAACGCGAGCGCTGACGGGCGAGGGCGAGTCGGCTGGTTTCTCGTCTGCCCACGGGCCGCTCGCGCGCTGCTCTCACACCGGCGCGACGACCGCTGCGGGCGGCGCGTTCAAGCGTGGCCCAGGCTCCAGTAGAGGTCCGCCCCGGCCGGGGAAGGGAGCGCGACGCGGCTCAGCGCGGCGCGTGCCTCGGCCATGTCGAGTTGCGTCACGGCGGCGATCTCCGCGGTGGCGAGCGGCTCACCCGCCCAGGCCAGCAGGTCGTCGACGGAGTCCGGCTTGGGTCGGCGAACGAGCTCGGGAGCGAGGTTGGCGATCGCGGTCTCGTAGGCCTCGACCGGGTTGAATCCCGGGACGGCGATCGCCGGCCCTCCGTCGGCGCGCCGGATCTCGTAGCTCGGCGCCGTGTAGCGCCGCCGCTCACGCGGCCCGCCGAGCTTGTGGTCGAGCGCCCGCGCGCCGCGGGAGGGCGACCGCACGGCGTCGATGTCGGCTCGCAGCGCCGCCTGCACTGGCTCGGTGGCACACCACGCCTCGAGTCGCGCGGGATCGAGGCCGACGTCCTGAGCTGCGGCGGCGATCAGCTGCGGATCGTCGAGCAGTCCACCCGCCATGGTCCTGACGCGGAGGCGTCGCAGGAGCGGTTCCTCGGCCGCGGGCGCGTTGAGACGGGCAGCGACGACCGCACGGCAGGCGGGCTCGGACGAGGCCGGTCGCGCGTATGGGGTCGGGTCGATCGGCATCCCGTAGCGGCGCTGGGGCCCGGGTGCCCCCTGCGCCAGCTTCTCGGCTTCACCGGGCTCCAGGGTCAGGACGATCATCCTCGTGCGCCAGTGCAGCTGGTCGCCGTAGTGCCAGCGCAGCCGCAGCCGCGTGGGCTCCGCCGAGAAGGCGAAGGGACAGGCCGGATCGGTGAACAGCGTGATCTCGAGCGCGTGCGTCATCCGT
>JBPCNM010000058.1:0-7383 GCA_051001255.1 Solirubrobacteraceae bacterium | reverse complement strand
GCCGCGAGCTCCTCGACGGTCTTGCCGGCGACGTCGGGGTCCTCGGCGAGGCGCAAGCCGATGCGGCCGCGCTCCTTGTCGACCTCGACGACGCGGACCGAGATGTCGTCGCCCTTGTTGAGGACCTCCTCGACCGTCGCGACGCGCTGGCCGGGCGACACGTTGGAGATGTGCAGCAGGCCGTCGGTGCCCTTCGCGAGCTCGACGAACGCGCCGAACGTGGTCGTCTTGACGACCTTCGCCGTCGGGAACTCGTCGCCGACCGCGACCTCCTTGGTCATCGTCCGGATCCGGTCGATCAGGGCGTCGCCCTGCGCGCCGGTCTGCGCGTAGACGAGCACGTTGCCCTCGTCGTCGACGTCGATCTGCGCGTCGAACTCGTCGCACAGGCCGCGGATCGTCTCGCCGCCCTTGCCGATCAGCAGGCCGATCTTGTCGGGGTCGATCTGGATCGTCGAGATGCGCGGCGCGTAGGACGACAGCTCGCCGCGCGGGACGTCGATCGACTCGCCCATCTTCCCGAGGATGAACAGCCGGCCCTCGCGCGCCTGCGTAAGCGCGTCGCGCAGGATCTCGAACGTGACGCCGGTGATCTTGATGTCCATCTGGAGCGCGGTGATGCCGTTCGCCGTGCCGGCGACCTTGAAGTCCATGTCGCCGAGGTGGTCCTCCACGCCGGCGATGTCGGTCAGGACCGTGTAGTCGTCGCCCTCCTTGATGAGGCCCCTGGCGACGCCCGCGACCGGCGCCTTGAGCGGCACGCCGGCGTCCATCAGCGACAGCGAGGAGCCGCACACCGAGGCCATCGACGAGGAGCCGTTGGACTCCAGGATGTCCGACACGACGCGGATCGTGTAGGGGAACTCCTCGCCCGACGGGATCATCGGCACCAGCGCGCGCTCGGCGAGCGCGCCGTGGCCGATGTCGCGGCGCTTGGGGCCGCGCATGAAGCCGGCCTCGCCGACCGAGAAGGGCGGGAAGTTGTAGTGGTGGAAGTAGCGCTTGGACGTCTCGAGCCCGAGGTTGTCCAGGCGCATCTCCTCGCGCGTGGTGCCGAGGGCGACCACGGAGAGGGCCTGCGTCTGGCCGCGGGTGAACAGCGCCGAGCCGTGCGTGCGCGGGAGCAGGCCGACCTCGGTGGAGATCGCGCGGATCTCCTTCTCCGAGCGGCCGTCGGGACGCTTCTTGTGGACGGCGATCCGCTGGCGGATCATGTTCTTCTCGAGCTTGTCGAACGCGAGCTGCGCCTTGCCGCGGTAGTCGGCGTAGGTCTCGGAGGCGGGTTCGCCGGAGTACTGCGCGAGCACCGCCTCCTCGACGGCCTTGGTCGCGCTCTGGCGCTCGAGCTTGTCCTGCACGCTCGTGGCCTGGTCGAGCGCGGCCCCGTGGGACTGCTCGATCTGGCCGTAGAGCTCCTCGTCGACCGCCGGGGCGGTGACCTGGAGCTGCTCCTTCGGCGCCTTGGCGGCGAGCTCGAGCTGCGCGGCGCACAGCTTCTTGATCGCGCCGTGGGCGATGTCGAGCGCGTCGAGCATCTCCGCCTCGGTGATCTCGTTGGCGCCCGCCTCGACCATCAGGATCGCCTCGTCGGTGCCCGCGACCACGAGGTCGAGGTCGGCCGTGAGCTGCTGCTCCTCGGTCGGGTTGACGATGAAGTTGCCCTCGACCTTCCCGATGCGCACGGCGCCGACGGGGGTCGGGAACGGGATGTTGGAGACCATCAGGGCCGCCGACGCGCCGTTCATCGCGAGGATGTCGTACGGGTGATCGTGGTCGATCGACAGCGGGATCGACACGAGCTGGGTCTCGTAGCGCCAGCCCTTCGGGAACAGCGGGCGCAGCGGGCGGTCGATCATGCGGGCGATCAGCGTCGCCTTCTCGCCGGCGCGACCCTCGCGCTTGAAGAACGAGCCGGGGATCTTGCCGGCCGCGTACATCCGCTCCTCGATATCGACGGTCAGCGGCATGAAGTCGATGTCGCGCACGTTCCCCGCGGTTGCGGTGCCGAGGACGCGCGTGTCGCCGGAGGCGACGAGGACGGAGCCGGAGGCCTGCTTGGCCAGCCTTCCCGTCTCGAAGTGGATCTCCGCGCCGCCGATCTCGACGGAAACCCGGTGCACTTCAGACATGTGTTCCTTTCCTGGCCTGCCGCTCGGTCTGTGGCGGGCCGTTCATCACTTAATCGCTTCGATAGTGAGCACCGGCATTCTAGCTGGAGCGCGCGGCGTTTCGAGCGCCGCCTCCGGGGTAGCGGGATCTCAAAATTCCGTAGGAGGCGATCTTGCAGCAGATGACGCGCCGCAACCTGCTGCTGTCGGCGGGAGCCGGCGCCGCTCCGTGTCCGGCTGCTGGGGCTCCAGCGACAACGCCGCACCGGTCGCGTACAGCGGCGATCCCTGGCGCGGCTATGCCGGCACCAGGCTGAACTTCATCTCGGAGAACACCGCACCGACGCTCGCGATCGCCGCCAACCTCGCGCCGTTCACGAAGCGCACGGGGATCGAGGTGAGGATCACGCAGCTCGAGCTCACGGCGCTCGTGCAGGAGGTGGCACTCGACTTCGCCTCGGGGCTCGGCAACTACCACGTGATCTACGCCGACCCGTACCAGATCCTCGCCCCCTACGCGCCCGCCCTCGCGCCGCTCAACCGGTTCATGGAGGACGCCTCGACGACGTCGACGACTTCATCCCCACCCAGCTCGACGCCGCAGGGCGCTTCGTCGACCGCGAGACGGTGCTCGTCCTCCCCTACGACGCCCCCACGATGATCTGGATCTACCGCAAGGACCTGCTGGAGAAGCACAAGGGCCGCATGCAGGACGATCTCGGCTTCGATCCGACGCCGAGCGGCGACCGGACGTGGGAGGAGTACTACGCGATGTCCAAGTGGCTCCGCGACAACGCGCGCGACGACGTGCCCTACGACTCGGGCCATCAGGCCAAGCAGCACGACTCGCTGATACGACTTCTCCAACGTGCTCTGGGGCTACGGCGGCGACTACTTCGAGCAGGGCCAGGAGGTCGGCCGGTTCGGCACCGAGGATCCCGGCGAGCCGCTGCTCGACCGGCCCGAGGCGCTCGAGGCGGCCGAGATGTACCGCAAGCTGGTCTCGGTCGCCCATCCGTCAAGCCTGGGTTGGGACTGGACCGGCCTGGGCGAGGCGTTCGGGGCCGGCCAGGTCGCGATGGCGATCGAGTGGCACGAGTTCGCGGCCGGGTTCGAGACCGGTGACCTCAACGGCAAGGTCGGCTACTCGCGCGTGCCGCGATGCTCGCGGTCTCGATCCTGCTGGCCAACGTCTTCCTGCGCACGCTCAAGCGCAAGGGGCTGGCGACGTGACCGGCTCGGGTCGCGGCGCCGGCCGGATCGGCGTGAAGGTGCTGACCGCGGTCATCCTGCCGTGGACGCTCGTCCCGCTCGTCTGGATGCTGCTGTCCTCGGTCAGGCCGAGCGGCGAGCTGACGGCCAGCCCGCCGCAGCTGGCGTTCTCCCCCACGCTGGCGCATCACCGCTCGCTGTTCGGCGGCGCCAACGACATCGGCGGCTACGCCGTCAACTCGATCGTCGCCGCCGGCGCGTCGACGATCATCGCGGTCGGGCTCGGCGCGCTGGCCGGCTACGGGCTCGCGCGCAGCCGCTTCCGCGGCAAGGACCACGTCGCGTTCTGGATCATCTCGACGCGCATGGCCCCGATCGCGGCGGTGGTGCTGCCGCTGTTCGTGATCTTCCGGGCGACCGGGCTGCTCGGGACGACGCAGGGGCTGGTCGTGGCATACCTGCCGTTCGCGATCTGGATCATGAACGCGTTCTTCGCCCGGCTGCCGCCGGGGCTGGAGGAGGCGGCGATGGTCGACGGGGCGTCGCCGTGGCAGGCGTTCCGCAAGATCGCGCTGCCGCTCGTCGTGCCCGGCCTCGCCACGACTGCGATCCTGTGCCTGGTGTTCTCCTGGAACGACTACGCGTTCGCGGCGACCTTCTCCGGGCCGGACTCGCAGACGCTGCCGATGGCGGCGTCCCAGCTCGTCACCCAGACCGAGATCGACTGGGGTCAGCTGACCGCGATCGGCACGAACGTGGTCGCGCCGATGATCTTCATCGGGCTGATCGTCCGGCGCTGGCTCGTAGCCGGCTTGACGCTCGGGGCGGTGACGGGCGAGTGAGCGCGAACCGCGCGGCGGTCCTGCACGGGGTCGGCGACGTCCGCATCGAGGAGCGGCCGGTGCCCGAGCCGGGGCCGCGCGAGGTGCTCGTCGAGGTCGGCGCGGTGGGGGTATGCGGCTCCGACATCCACTACTACGAGCACGGGCGCATCGGCGACCACGTCGTGCGCGCGCCGATGGTCCTCGGCCACGAGTCGGCGGGCCGGGTCGCGGCGGTCGGCGCGCAGGTCTCCAGGCACGCCGTCGGCGACCGCGTGACGCTCGAGCCCGGCGTCCCGTGCGGGCGCTGCCGCGAGTGCCGCGCCGGGCGCTACAACCTCTGTCCCGACGTCGTCTTCTTCGCGACCCCGCCGATCGACGGCGCGTTCGCGAACTTCGTGGCGATCCACGAGGACTTCGCGTTCGCGCTTCCGGACGCGCTCTCCGACGAGGTCGGCGCCCTGATGGAGCCGCTGTCGGTCGGCATCTGGGCGTGCCGCAAGGCGGGCGTGACCGCCGGCGAGCGGGTGCTCGTGACCGGCGCGGGCCCGATCGGTCTGCTCGCGCTGCAGGTGGCGCGGGCGTTCGGCGCGACCGAGGTGACGGTGAGCGACACCAACGAGCACCGGCTGGCGTTCGCCGCCCGGACCGGCGCCACGCGGACGGTGGAGCCGGGCGAGGACGTCGGCGAGGTCGACGCGCTGATCGAGTGCTCCGGCCATCCGGCCGCGCTGGCGGCGGGCGTCGCGGCCGTGCGCCCGGCGGGCACTGCGGTGGTCGTCGGCATGGGACCGGGCGAGACCGCCGAGCTGCCGCTGGCGCTGATCCAGACGCGGGAGATCTGGCTCACGGGCACGTTCCGCTACGCCAACACGTACCCCACCGCGATCGCGCTCGCGGCCGCCGGCCGGGTCGATCTCGAGGCGATCATCACCGGCCACTACGGGCTCGACGACGCCGAGGCCGCGCTGCGCGCCGGCCGCGAGGACCCCGCGAGCGTGAAGGTGATGGTGATGCCGTGAAAGCGGCGATCTGGGAAGCGCCCGGCGAGCTGCGCATCGGCGGGCGGCCCGATCCGACCCCGGAGGCCGGCGAGCTCGTCGTCAGGGTCGGCGCGTGTGGGTTGTGCGGGACCGACGTGCACATCGCCGACGGCGACTTCCCGCCCGCCCCGTATCCGCTCGTGCCCGGCCACGAGTTCGCCGGCGAGGTCGTGGCTGCGGGCGCGGGCGTGGAGCTCGAGGAGGGCGCCCGGGTGGCCGTAGACCCGTCGCTGTTCTGCGGGCACTGCACGTTCTGCCGGGCGGGTCGCGGGAACCTGTGCGCGGACTGGAACGCGATCGGCGACACGGTCGACGGGGCGTTCGCCGAGTACGTGCGCGTCCCGGTCGCCAACGCCTACCGGCTCCCGGACGAGCTGAGCCTGAGGGCGGGGGCGCTCGTCGAGCCGGTCTCGTGCGCCGTGCGCGGGTTGCACCGCCTGCGCGTGGCACCCGGCGAGTCGGTGCTGGTCGTGGGCGCGGGCACGATGGGGCTGATCCTGGGGCAGCTGCTGCTGCGCAGCGGCGCCGCCCGGGTCGCGATGGTCGACGCCAACCCGGCGAAGCTGCCGCTCGCCGAGCGGCTCGGTGCGAGCGCGACGGCGACGAGCGCGGAGGCGCTCGACGGCGCCGGCTTCGACTGCGCGGTCGACGCGACCGGAGCGTCCAAGGCGATCGAGGCTGCCTTCGACGCGCTCAAGCGCGGCGGCCGGCTGCTCGTGTTCGGCGTGGCCTCCGGCGACGCGCGCATCTCGCTCTCGCCGTTTCGCATCTACAACGACGATCACGATCCTCGGCTCGATGGCGGTGCTGCACTCGCTCGAGCCGGCGCTCGAGCTGGTCGCGGCGGGCGCGATCGACGTCGACGCGATGCTCACGCACGAGTTCCCGCTCGACCGCTTCGCCGACGCGCTGGCGACCGTCCGGGAAGGCGAGGGCGTGAAATCCCAGGTCTTGCCCCAGCCGTAGTCCCTGCGTGCTCCGCTACCACGTGCTGCGCTGCGAGCAGCGGCTGCCCCGGACGCCCGACGAGGTGTTCGCGTTCTTCGCCGAGGCCCACAACCTCGAGGCGATCACGCCGCCGTGGCTCGGGTTCCGCGTGCTCACGCCCCGGCCGATCGAGATGCGCGCGGGCGCGCTGCTCGAGTACCGGCTGCGCCTGCACGGGCTCCCGCTCGGGTGGCTGACGCGGATCGAGGAGTGGGCGCCCGGCGTGCGCTTCGTCGACGCCCAGCTCGCGGGGCCCTACGCGCTCTGGCACCACACGCACGAGTTCGAGCCCGACGGCGCGGGCGGCACGCTGATGCGCGACACGGTGCGCTACGCGCTGCCGTACTGGCCGCTCGGCGAGGTTGGGAACGCGCTGCTCTTGCGGGGCGACCTCGCTGTGATCTTCGCCTTCCGCCGGCGCGAGGTGTCGCGGCGGCTCACTCGACCGTGAGCGTCCCCTCCATGCCGGCCGAGCGGTGCTGGCCGACCGGGCAGTAGTAGGTGTAGGTGCCGGGCTCGAGGTCGACCGTGAGCGGGGCGTCCGAGCCGGTGATCGTCTCGGTCTCCTCCTCGACGCCGTTGCCCTCGATCTCCAACGCGTGCGGTACCGAGGACGGGTTGCTGAACGTGAACGTCACCTCGCCGGCCTTGGCCGTCAGCTCGGCCTGGTCGAACTTCAGCGAGCCGTCCGCGGGGGCGGAGACCTGCACCGCCTCGCCGCCGCCCCCGGCGGCCGCGGGCTCCTGCGTCGCCTCCGGAGTGGCCGCGGCCTGTTCGTCGTCGTCTCCACCGCAGCCGGCGAAGACCGCCGTGGCCAGCGCCAGGGCGATGAACGTGCGTCGCATCGTGCGTCCCTTCAGTTGAGTTCTCCGGTCAACACGGCCCGGCTGCTATCAGGACCTTGGACGACCCTGATGCGCTCGTATTCCCCAAGCCGCGCCGCCGTGGTCAGCACGACGTAGGCCCGGCCGCGCGCGTCGGCGCGGAACGTGCCCGCGCCGGCGCTCCAGCCGGCGCGCTCGCAGCGCACCTCGTAGATCGCGTCGCCGCCCGGCGGCAGCCCCTTCACCCACAGGTGGACCTCGGTGCCCCCGCGGCCGGGCTGCAGAGCGGCGCGGCCCGAGGCACCGCCCGCGCCGCCGAGCACCAGCTCGTAGCCCGCGGCGGGACGGGCCGCCGGCTCGCCACCCGACAGCGCGAATGCGGTGACAC
>JBPCNM010000057.1:0-5347 GCA_051001255.1 Solirubrobacteraceae bacterium | reverse complement strand
ATAGGGGTGGGCGCCGCTCGCCTCGCGGCTGGCCTGGTCGGTTTCGACGCTGCGGGATGTCTCGGTGCTCATAGGCCCGGATCCTCGCACCTCGCCGCATCGCCGACCGCCGGATGCTGCCGGTGTGCAGAAGTCGGTGAACCCGGTGCATTGAAGCTCTGATCCGGGTAATTCCGCGAATGCGTACTGCGGTCCCAACGACGATCGCCTGCTACGGCGGCCACCGGCGCACGCGGCTCGCCGACGCCGGTGCGCCGGCGGGTGTCGGCCCGTGCCCGGCCCGACCCCGCCGCTCGGGCCGTCGCGGAGCTCGCGACCCGCACGCCGGAGGGCACGACGAACATCGTGCTCGCGCTCGAGCACCGTGAAGGCGCGGACGGAGCGCTGTGGGTGCGTGCGCGGCTGCCGGTGCTGCCCAACGGGACCACCGGCTGGATCCCGCGCGAGGCGCTAGGGGGCTACGAGGTCGTCGACACCCGGCTCGTCGTCGATCTCGAGCACACGGTCGCGACGCTGATGCGCAGCGGCCGCCGCGTGTTCCGGGCGCCGATCGGCATCGGCACCGCCACCAACCCGACGCCGCGCGGCGAGTTCTATGTCCGCAACGAGCTGCGGCGCTACGCCAGCCCGATGTACGGCCCGCTCGCCTTCGGGACCAGCGCGCGATCCGAGACGCTCACCGACTGGCCGGGCGGAGGCTACGTGGGCATCCACGGCACCGACCGGCCCGACCCGCTGCCGGGCCGCGTCTCCCACGGCTGCATCCGGCTGCGCAACGAGGACATCCTCGAGCTGGGGCGGCTGATGCCCGTCGGCACCCCGGTCACCGTGCAGTAGCGCGTCCGGTGAACTGCCTCCGCACGCCGCACGCCCGGCTAGGTTGCGGGCCATGCGCAATCCCCGTGACTTCGCCAAGCCGCTGGCCCAGGGCGCTCCCGATCCCGTGCTCGAGATCCCGGTCACGCCCGCGCGGATGATCCACTTCTTCGACCCGTCGAACGAGAAGATGGCCGCCAAGCTGCCCGACATCGGGGCCGCGACCGACATCCTGCTCGGCAACCTCGAGGACGCGGTGCCGGCCGATCGCAAGGAGGCCGCCCGCGACGGGCTGGTCAAGATCGGCCGCGAGGTCGACCTCGGGGGCGCCGCGCTGTGGACGCGCGTGAACTCGCTCGACTCTCCCTGGGCGCTCGACGACCTGCTGGCGCTCGTGGGCGAGATCGGCGACGTGCTCGACGTGATCATGGTCCCCAAGGTCGAGGGCGCCTGGGACATCCACTACGTCGACCGGCTGCTCGCCCAGCTCGAGGCCAGGCACGCGATCGCGAGGCCGATCCTGGTGCACGCGATCCTGGAGACGGCGCTCGGCGTCGCGAACGTCGAGGAGATCGCCGCCGCCTCCCCGCGCATGCAGGGGATGAGCCTCGGCCCGGCCGACCTGGCCGCCTCGCGGCGGATGAAGACCACGCGCGTCGGCGGCGGCCATCCCGGCTACGTGGTGCTCGCCGACCCGTCGCCCGACGACGCTGACGCCCCGCGCGCGAGCGCCCAGCAGGACCTCTGGCACTACTCGATCGCCCGCATGGTCGACGCCTGCGCCGCGACCGGCATCCTCCCGTTCTACGGCCCGTTCGGCGACATCGCCGACGTCGCCGGCTGCGAGGCGCAGTTCCGTGCCGCGTTCCTGATGGGCTGCGTCGGCGCCTGGTCGCTGCACCCGCGCCAGATCGAGATCGCCAAGCGCGTCTTCTCGCCCGACCCCGAGGAGGTCCGCTTCGCCAGGCAGGTGATCGCGGCGATCCCGGACGGCCGCGGCGTGCACATGCTCGGCGGCAAGATGCAGGACGACGCCACCTGGAAGCAGTGCAAGGTGATGGTCGGCCTGGCCGAGATGCTGTCCGAGAAGGACCCGGACCTGAAGGCGGCGTATGGCTTCTAGTCGAGCTTCACGGACTTGCGCGGGCAGCGCAGGTCCGGGTCGCCCATGCCCGAGCGCTTGGAGTAGCCGAAGCAGCTCACGTAGGCGAAGCGTCCCTGGTAGGACGTGGGGATCCGGACGGACGCGCGCGCGACGTAGCGGCCGCGCTTGACGCGACGCGTCTTCGCCGTCGCGCGCAGCGGCGCGCGCTCGGCGCCCCGGCGCCCGACGTAGAAGCGCGTCGGCGCCGAGAGCCTGACGTCGCGCGGCACGGTGTAGGTCTGCTTGATGCGGATCCCGCGGGCCCCGCGCTGCGTGAACTTGAGCGTGAACGCCGGGAGCACGTAGGCGTCGCGGCGCCCGCTCAGCGTGTCGGCATCGGGCGCGCCGTAGGGCTCGACCGGCGGAAGGCCGATCAAGCGCACGCGCACCCGGTGGTTGCGATCGAGCTCGGGCGAGAACGCGTAGCGGCCGTCGGCGGCCGTCCTCGTCGTGCTCCGCCTGCGCCAGCGCCCCTTGAACGGGTGACGCCGGACCTCGAGCGCCACCCGCCGGCCGGCGAGCGGCGCGCCGGCCTCGGTCACGCGCCCGGTCACGTCCGTCGGATTGCCGAGCCGCACCCCGGCAGCTGGCGCGGCGCGCACCGAAACCTCGGCCGCCGAGGCCGGCGCGGCGACGGCCAGGGCGAGCGGCAGGGCGATCAGCGCGATGCGGGATCTCACGCCGGATGAGGGTAGTGCAAGGGCACCCGCGCGCTGGACTGCCGCGGCCGGTGGACGGGCCGCTTAGGGTTTCGTTGCATCCATGAGGTTCTTCGAATACGAATCCCGCCAGGTCGTCCAGCAGGCGGGCATCTCCGTCTCGGCCCACGGCTTCGCGACCACGGCCGCCGAGGCGCGGCGCATCGCGGAGGAGATCGGCGCCCCGACCGTCATCAAGTCGCAGGTCCTGACCGGCGGCCGCATGAAGGCCGGCGGCGTGAAGTTCGCCGCGACGCCCGAGGAGGCCGAGGCGCACGCCGACGCGATCCTCGCGCTCGAGATCGGTGGCCACATGCCACGCGGCGTGCTGGTCGACTCGCGCGTCGCGGTCAAGCAGGAGTACTACGCGGGAGTCACCTGGGACGGCACCCGCAAGCGGCCGGTCATGATCTTCTCCGACATGGGCGGGATCGACATCGAGGAGGTCGCCGAGACCCATCCCGACCGCGTCGGACGCGCCCACTTCTCGACGCTGCGGCCGTTCTCGGACTACGAGGCCAAGCAGGTGATCGCCTCGGTCGGCGTGACGGGCAAGGCGCTCAACCGCCTCACCCCGATCCTCGCCCGGCTCGCGCGCCTGTTCCGCGAGCGCGACATGGTGCTGGCCGAGATCAACCCGCTCGCGGAGCTCGAGGACGGCACGTTCGTGGCCGTCGATGCCCACATGGACATGGAGAACGAGGCGCGCCCGCGCCAGCAGGCGCTGCTGCGCGAGCTCGGGATCGGCGACGAGGAGACGCGCCAGGCGCGCGAGGCGACGGCGTTCGAGCTGGCCGGCGAGGAGGTCGACGGCCAGGACCACCGCGGCGTGGCCGGCAACGTGACGGAGTTCGACGGCGACCTCGGCCTGGTGATCGGCGCCGGCGGCGGCTCGCTGACGCTGTTCGACGCCGTCCGCGCCCACGGCGGCCGGCTGGCGAACTACTGCGAGATCGGCGGCAACCCGTCGGTCGCCAAGGCGTGCGGGCTGGCCAAGCTCGTGCTCCAGAAGCCCGGCGTCCATCGGATCGCGGTGATGATGTCGATCGTCTCCAACACGCGGGTGGACATCGTCGCCCGCGGCGTGATCAAGGCGTGCGTCGAGCTGGGCCACGACCCGGCCGAGAAGATCGCGATCTTCCGCATCCCCGGCGCGTGGGAGGAGGAGGGCTTCAAGATCCTCGAGCGCTACGGCGTGCCCTACGCCGACCGCACCGTGTCGCTCGACGAGGCGGCCCGGCGCGCCGTGGAGGCCATCGGATGAGCATCCTGATCGACGCGGACACGACGTTCATCGTGCAGGGCATCACGGGGCGCGAGGCGGTCAACCTCACGCGCGAGTGCCTGGACTACGGTGCCGGGGCGCAGGTCGTCGGCGGCGTCACTCCCGGGCGCCTGGGCCGCGACGTGCACGGCATTCCGGTGTTCGACACGGTCGCCCAGGCGGTCGCGCACCACGGGGCGCCGATCGACGGCTCGGTGGTCACCGTCCCGCCCGCGCACACGTTGGACGCCGTGTTCGAGGCGATCGAGAACGGCATCGGCCTCGTCGTGATCGTCACGGAGCGGATCCCGCGCGCCGACGTCGCCGAGATGGTCGAGCTGGCCGACGCGCACGGCGCTCGCATCATCGGGCCCAACTGCCTCGGCATCATCGTCCCCGACGAGATCAAGATGGGCGGCATCGGTGGGCCGGCGCGCAACGCCCGCCAGGCCTACTCGCCCGGCCCCGTCGGCGTCATCAGCCGCTCGGGCGGCATGACGACGGAGATGTCCTCGACGCTCACCGCCGCGGGCCTGGGCCAGTCGACCGCCGTCTCGATCGGGGGCGACGCGATCATCGGCTCCACCTACGCCGAGCTGATGCCGCTGTTCGAGGCCGACGAGGCGACCGAGGCGATCGTCATCTACACCGAGCCGGGCGGCCGCATGGAGGCGCAGCTCGCCGAGTACGGGCCGAAGCTGCCCGTGGTCGCCTTCATGGCCGGCCGCTTCATGGACGAGATGCCGGGCATGTCGTTCGGGCACGCCGGCACGATCGTGGAGGGCAAGGAGGACACGGCGACCGAGAAGATCGCCCGCCTGCAGGACGCCGGGATTACGATCGCCGAGCGGATCGAGGACATCCCCGACCTGGTGAGGGACATGATCGGAGGAACGCACGGATGACGCCGGCCAACGGGGCGACGCCCCGCGCTTACACGGGCACGCGGAGCGCAGGCCCGAGCCTGTTCATCGACGTCGAGGTGACCCCCGAGGTCGCATCGGACCCGGCGAAGGCGGCCAAGCTGACCGAGGTCTGCCCGGTCGACATCTACGCCCAGCACGATGACGGCACGCTGCGGATCGTCGAGCCGAACCTCGACGAGTGCGTGCTCTGCCGCCTGTGCATCGACGCCTCGCCGCCCGGCACGGTGACGGTGCGCAAGCTCTACGACGGCGGCGCGGCGCTCTAGTTGGGCGGCTGGGCGAGGCGCAGCGCCTCCGCGTCGGACGCAGCGCGCGGCGTCAGTCGCACGCGGCTGCCCGTCAGCGCCGTCACAGCTCCGCACCATCCTCATCGAGCCTGCGCACGCGGACGGTGCCCGGCGGGGCGGCGTCGATGCAGAGCCGGCAGAGCACGCACTCGTCGAGGTTGGGCTCGACGATCAGCAGCCTGCCGGCGCCGTCCTGGGCGTAGATGTCGACC
>JBPCNM010000056.1:0-6771 GCA_051001255.1 Solirubrobacteraceae bacterium | reverse complement strand
CATCAGGCCGGTCAGGAGGTGGCTGGTCATGTGGGCCTATGCTCCAGTAGCAATGGACCACCTACCAGGGCCATTGCGGAGATAAGTGGACCAAGTTCGCGACACCGCCGAGGTCGTCGACCTCTTGGGCGACTGGGCGTCGGCGCGCGGCCCGATGTACCTGAGGCTTGCCGGCGCGCTGCGGCGCGCCGTGCGCGAAGGGGGGCTTCACTCCGATGAGCGACTGCCGTCCGAACGCCGGCTCGCCGCGGCCCTCGGCGTAAGTCGCGGCACCGTGGTCGCGGCATACGACGAGCTGCGGGGCCCAGGGCTGCTGGAGAGCCGGCGCGGCAGCGGCACCAGGATCGGTCGCCGCCAAAGTGCGCCACCGGCCGGCGGGCACGGACGGGTTCCCGGCGGTCGGGCCAGCGCGATCTTTCAGCGCCTCCTCGACGCGCCGGGCGAGGTGATCTCACTGGCCTACGCGGTCGAGCCGGCCGTCCCGAAGCTGACCGACGCCCTGCTCGACCTCGTTCGCGACGATCTCCCCGCCCTGCTCGCCGACGTCGGCTATCACCCACGGGGCTTGGCCGGGCTGCGCGATGCGATCGCCACGCACTTCGGCGAGCTCGGGCTCCCGACCCGACGCGATCAGGTGGTGGTCACCACCGGCGCGCATCAGGCGATCGGGCTCGCGGCCCAGATGTATGTGCGCAAGGGCTCGACCGTCGTCGTGGAGTCTCCGAGCTGGCCGGGCTGCATCGACGTCTTCCGTGCGGCCGGCGCGCGCCTGGTCACCGTGCCGCTCGACGAGCACGGCCCCCGCACCGACCTGCTCGCTCAGGCCCTCGCCGAACGTCAGCCGTCGCTGCTGTACGTCATGCCGACCTACCAGAACCCCACCGGCACGCTGATGTCGACCCACCGGCGCCGGCGGATCGCGGAGCTCGCGGCCCACCACCAGGTCCCGGTGCTCGAGGACAACGCCTACACCACCTTGGCCGCCCGCACGGGCGCCGGCCGGTCGCCGCTGCCGATCGCGGCGTTCGCGAAGACCGGCGCCGAGATCCTGACCGTCGGGTCGCTCGCCAAGAGCGTGTGGGCCGGGCTGCGCATCGGCTGGGTTCGTGCTCCGGCTGAGATCGCCGAACGGTTGGCGCGCCACAAGGCTCTCGCCGACCTCGGCAGCCCGATCCTCGACCAGGCGCTCGCCGCGCGCCTGCTCCCCAGGCTCACCGAGCTCACCGCCGCTCGCAACCAGAGCATGCGACGACGCCTCGGCCACCTCGAGCGACTGCTGCGCGAGCACCAGCCGACCTGGCGCTGGCGCACGCCCGACGGCGGATCGGCGCTCTGGATCGAGCTCGCCGGGACCGACGCGGCCGTCTTCGCGCAGATCGCGCTGCGCCACGGCGTCGAAGTCGTGCCCGGCGCCGCGATGGACCCGAGCGGCGCCCACGACACCCACATCCGACTGCCGTTCACCTTCCCCGAGGACACCCTCACCGAGCTCGTGCACCGGCTCCGAGGAGCGTGGACCGACCTGCAGCGACACGGGCCGGCCGATACCTCCCCGCTGAGCGCCATCGTCTGAGCGCGTTGCCGTAGCGAGGGTGTCTGAGTTAGGCGGGTGGATTGGCAAATACATACCTCGGGTATGTATGTGTGATGGATCGCCTGGCCAACCTCCTCGGCGTGACCGCACTCACCGCGACCGACCGCCTGCGCTCCGCGGTGGAACGCGAACTCGCCCACGGCGGAAGCGCGCCCGCCGCGCTGGTCCACCTGCAGGCATATCCCGGCGAGTCGGTGGAGCGGTTGCGCCGCGTGCTCGGGGTGTCGCAGCCCGCCGCGGTCCGAGTGGTGGATCGCCTCGTCGCGGAAGGGCTGGTCGAGCGCCGGTCCGGCCCCGACCGGCGGACCCTCGCGCTGCATGCCACAGCGGCGGGTGAGCGCGCCGCGTCCGAACTGCTCTCGCGAAGGACGCAGAGCCTGCGCTCGATGCTCGAAGTCCTCGCGCCTGACGAGCAGGCAGCGCTCGAGCCGCTGCTCGGGCGCCTCGTCGCCGCCTTGGCCGACGACCGGCCGCAAGCGCTGCGCGTGTGCCGGCTGTGTGACCGACAGGCGTGCACGAGCGCACCGGGCTGTCCGCTCGACCACACGACCGAGACCCGCCGGTGAGCGCTCAGGAGCTCGGGGCACTGAGGCTGGCGAGCGCCGGGGTCGGCGTCGTCGGGGTCTCCTACGGGATGGCGCGCTACGGCTACGGGCTGCTGCTGCCGGACATGCGTCGGGACTTCCGGCTCGGTCCGGCCCTGCTCGGAGCGATCGGGACCGGGTCCTACGTCGGCTACCTCGGCGCCACCGCCCTCGCCGGCGCGTTCGCCACTCGCCTCGGCGCGCGCCGAACCGCGGTCACGGCCGGCCTGCTGGCGGCGGCCGGCATGATCCTGGCGGGTGTGTCGCAGACCACCACGGTGCTCGTCGTCGGCATCCTCGTCGCCGGTACGAGCGCCGGGTTCGCCTTCGCGCCGTTCTCGGACGCCGCGCGCGCGGTCCCGGCTGCCGCCCGCGGGCGTGTCCTCGCCGCGGTCAGCTGCGGCACGGGATACGGGGTCGCGCTCGCCGCTCCCATCGCGATCCTCGCCGGCACGGCCTGGCGCACCGCCTGGCTCGCCTTCGCGGGGGTGGCCGTGCTGGCGACCCTGTGGGCGGCGTTCGTGCTGCCCGCGCGCGCAGACGCCGCCTCGGGCGGCCGCGGCGCGCGATACGGCTGGCGCGCCGTGCTGTGCCGGCCCGCGTTGCCGCTGCTGATCGGCGGGGTGTTGATCGGCGTGGGCAGCTCGGCGTATTGGACGTTCGCCGTCGAGCATCTCACCGACGCCGGAGCTCTGTCCTCCGCGGCGAGCCGGACGTTCCTGGGGATCGTCGGCGTGGCCAGCGTGCTCGCCACCCTGACGGCGGATCTCGTGAGCCGCCTCGGCTCGCGACGCGTCTTCGTGGCCACGACCATTGCCGAGGCGGCGGCGCTGGCCCTGCTGGCGCTGGCGCCGTCCTCGTTCGCGGCGGCGATCGCCTCCGCGATCCTGTTCGGGGCCGCCTACAACGCGACGGTGGGCATCCAGGCGATCTGGAGCGCGCACATCTTCGCCGACCGGCCCTCGCTGGGAATCTCGGCTGTCCTTTCGGCCAACGGCGTCGGTCTGCTGCTCGGCCCGCTCGGCGCCGGCCTGCTCGCCGGCCGGTTCGGACTCGGGGCCGTGCTCGTGGCCGGTGCGGGAGTCGTGGCCGCGGCCGGCCTGCTCCCGCCCCGAGAGTCGATTCTGCCGTAGCCGGTGGGCGGTCCCGGCACGCGCATCGCTTGGCACCCTGATCGGAGGCCCGCTCTCCGATGGTTGCTCTATCGCCGGGATGGCTGGGGGAGCGCAAGGTCGGCGATCCGTCCGAAGTGGTCGCTGACGCAGACGGCGGTCGTGCGGCGTCGTCGCCCGGGGGCTAGTCCGCCCCGGGCTGGCCGTCGTAGGCGGGTGGCGGGTAGGGTGTGCCGTCGGTCGCGTCGCCTCGGGCGGCGTCGTTGGCGTCCAGGACGCGGCGCAGCAGCGTGATCAGGGTTTCTCTCTCCGCCTGGGTCAGCGGCTCGAGGAAGCCCTGCTGGGATTCCTGGGCGACGGGTTGCAGCTGGTCGACGAGCTTCCAGCCGGCCGGGGTCAGCGTGACCTGGTTGCGGCGTCGGTCGGCCGGGTCCTGCGTGCGTGTGATCAGGCCCCGGCCCGCGAGGTGGTCGACGCGAGCCACCAGGTGGCTCTTGTCGAAGTCGAGCGAGTCGGCGAGCTGCTGCTGAGACTGAGGGCCGAAGTCAGCCAGCGCCGCGAGGATGCCGTGGTGGATCAGGACCATGTCGTGCTCGGCCAGGACCAGCTCGAGATGGCGGCGCCCGAACCTCGACACCTGTGAGGTCAGGTAGGAGGGCAGCGTGAGCAGTGAGGGCGGTCGTGGGCCGGCGGTCATCGAAAACATACTAACTTAACGTCGCTACAGTGGCGTACTGCTACAGTTGCGACTGCTGTCCATGTAAGGCAACTCGAAGGGAGACGGGATGCGGCACCTGCGCCTGCTCACCGATCAGCCGGCCGTCACGACAGACACGGGGCTGCTGGCCCTGCGGCTCGCCATCGCGACCGTGTTCATCGCGCATGGGTGGGGCGACGTCTTCGACGCGGGAGTGTCGAACAACGTCGAGAACTACCGCGACGCCGGGATTCCCCTGCCGGAGGTGAGCGCTTACTACACCGCCTACCTCCAGCTGGTGGGCGGCGTCTTGCTGGCGTTCGGCGCGCTCAGCCGGCCGCTGTCCGTCGGGTTCGTCGTCGCGATGGCCGGGGCGCTGATCTACGTCCACCGCGGTGAGCCGCTGGCGATCCAGCCCGATGGAAGCGGCTTCGGGTTCGCGTTCATCATGGGCGTCGCATCGCTGGTGCTGCTGCTGCTCGGACCCGGCCGCTTCAGCGTCGATCACGTGCTTGCCAGCCGGCGGGCGCGCTCCGGGCGATCCGTCGATTCGCCGGGCGCCCCCTCGATGCGGACTGGGACCACACAGGACCTGGCCCGATGACGTCAGGCGCTCCTGCCGGCACTCGCTCCTCGCCTCGCCGTCCGCCAGACGGCGGCGGGGGCGCCGCCGCGCCCCATGACCGAGAGGAGAAGGCGATGACCGCGAATCGCGTCCTGATCGTCGCCAACGAGGTGATTGCCAACCGGCCGGCCGGCGTGCCCGAGGCCGTTGTGCGCCAGATCCTGGCGGCGAAGGAGGTGCATATCGTCGCACCGGCGCTCACCACGAGGCTGGAGTCCTGGACCTCCGACATCGATGCCGCGGCGCGCGCGGCGGACGAGCGGATGAGCGCGATCGTCACGAGCATCGGGCTTGGCAGCGAGCGTGCGATCGGCGGAACCGTCGGTGATGAGGATCCGCTGCAGGCGATCGCGGACGCCCTCGCCACGTTCCCGGCCGACGCGCTGATCCTCGCCACGCACACGCCCGAGGTGCAGAACCGCCGCGAGCGGAGAGTCCGTGAGAACGCCCGCGTCCGCTTTGGGCTCCCGGTCACCGAGATGCTGATCGACGGCGACGGCCGGGTCGTATCCGTGCACGAGCCTGATGACCATGCGTAGGGGCGGCGCGCTGACGGCCGCGACGATCGCGCTGGCGCTGCTCACCACGGGCGCGCTCGGATGCGGCTCGGACCCGGACGCGGAGCCGGAGAGCGGCGCCCGATCCGGCCCGGGATCACCCGCGCGCGGCGGCGACGACCTCCTGGCGCAGCTGCGCGCCGGCGGCCTCGTCATCGTCTTCCGGCATGCCGCCACCGACCCCTCCGACGAGGATGACCCGCAGGTCGACCTCGACGATTGCGCGACGCAGCGCAACCTCACCGGCGCGGGACGTGCCGATGCCCGCGGCATCGGCACGGCGTTCCGCCAGCTGCGCATTCCGGTGGGGACGCGGTGGGCCAGCCCCTACTGCCGCTCCCGGGACACGGCCGAGCTGGCCTTCGGCCGGGCCGAGGTGATCGACGGCCTCGAGCGGCTCTATCCAGAACGCGACGAGGCGGCCGACCGGCGCCTGAGCCGCCTGATCCGCGAGCAGGGGCCAGCTCGCGGCGAGCCGAACCTGGTCATCGCCGCCCACGGCGTCTATCCGAGCGCCCTGGAACCGTCGGTCACGCTCGACGAGGGCGAGGCGGCGATCTACGCGGTGCGCGGCGACGACGCCACCCTGCTGGGCCGGGTCACTCCGGACGAGTGGGCCGGCCTCGACTCCGCCGGTGCGGCCGCGAACGGCGCCGGCGAGCCGAGCGCCGTGGCCGAGCGGGCGCAGTCCAGCGTCGTCTCGATCCAGCTGCGCGGAGGCGAGCACGCCGGAGCCGGCTTTCGCGTCGACATCGACGGGATCGTCGTCACCAACTCCCACATCGTCGGCGATGCGCAAGAGGTCTCGGTGGTCCTGCGAGATGGGACCCGGCGCGCGGCCCGGGTGCTCGGCCGGGCCCCGGACGTCGACATCGCCGTGCTCGAGCTCGAGGACGACTCCGGCCTCCCACCGATGCACTCGGGATCCGGGCTGGCCGAGGCGCGCGTCGGGGACCCCGTGCTCACAGTCGGCTCGCCGCTCGGGCCACCGCAAGCCGTCGCCTCAGGCACCCTCGGCGCCCTGGCGCAACCCGTGCGCCTCGGCTCAGAGGCCGAGCTGGACGCGCTCGCCACCGACGCCGTGATCGCGCCCCACAACTCGGGCGGGCCGCTGGTCAACGCCCGCGGAGAGGTCCTCGGCGTGAGCACGGCGATTGCCACGCCACACCACGAAAGCAGCTCGAGTCGCGTCGGATACGCGATCCCCGTCGACGTGGCCAAGAGCGCGTCGCAGGAGATCGTGGCAGCGCACGGATGACCCGCCACATGGCACCGCGGAGTCGCGGTGGGGCAGAGATGACCCACCTCGACAGCGAGCGGCGACGCACCGTCGCCGCATGAGACTCGCAACCCCGAGCAGGCAGCTGGAATGGCGGATGCAATGGATCCTGCGGATCGCAGGGGCGGCGGCGCCGTCGACGTCGCCCTGGGCATCGTCGTGCTGCTCTATCCGATCCGGGCGCTGCTGCTGTACATGGCGTTCTGGGGATTCTTCACAGCGAGTCTGAGGCCGCTCGCCGGCGAGGGCATCTGGGAGCTCGTCGAGCGCTCCTACAACTACGGGGTACCGCTCGCGCTTCTCCTGCTGCACGGGTTCGGCTC
>JBPCNM010000055.1:0-6726 GCA_051001255.1 Solirubrobacteraceae bacterium | reverse complement strand
AACCATCACGCTACACTCTGTGCGTGCCGCGGAAGTCCGAGCCGTTCAGCATGCGCCTGTCGCAGCGGACCGACGAGCTCGTGACGCACGAGGCACGGCGCACACGCCGCAGCAAGGGTGCCGTCGTCGAGTCGTTGGCCGACGAGGCGCTGCGGGCACGACGGTTCCCCGGGATCGCATTCCGCGGCGCGGATTGGAACCGGCGGCCGTGGGTGATCGGGACCGCGCTCGACGTCTGGGAGATCGTCGCGGCATCGCGCGGGTTCGAATCTCCACTGGACGCGGTGGCCGAGAGCGAGCTCACCGAAGGCCAGGTACGGCTGGCGCTCGCCTACCACCAGGAGTTCCCCGACGAAATCGATGATGCGATCGCCGAGAACGAGCGCCCGCTCGATCGGCTCCAGCGCGAGTTCCCGACGATCGACACGCTCACGGTCGAGTAACGACGGTGAGGCTGTTCCTCGACGCCCACGTCTCCGGGCGCAGGATTGCTGACGCCTTGCGCGAGCGCGGCCATGACGTGCGCGCTGCCGACGAGGAACGCCGGCTCGACGGGTCCGAAGACGAGCGGCTGCTCGAGCTCGCGACAGCCGAAGGGCGGATCGTGGTGACCTTCAACGTCAAGGACTTCGCGCGGATCGTCAACGAGTGGTCCGCGGCCGGAACGCAACACGCCGGCTGCCTGATGATCGTCGGCATCGACCACGGAGAGTTCGGACTGATCCTCCGCGTGGTCGAGGCCGCAGTCGAGGCTCGCCCGGAGCAGGAAGCCTGGAAAGGCTACGCAGCATGGGGACGCGGATGAGCGGCGCGCGGTGAAGCCCCCGACCGTTGATCGCGACCATGTCGTCGTCACCGGGGTCGCTGACGGGGACGGTCGGCTTCATCCGCGCACGAAGGGCTTGCCGTCGGCGGCGGGCGGCTTGACCTGGCCGACGAGGCCGGCGACCGCGAGGATCGTCACGAGGTAGGGGAACATCTGCAGCAGCTCGGTCGGGATCGGCGTTCCGACGATCGAGAGCGTGTTCTGCACCGCGTCGGCGAAGCCGAACACGAGCGCCGCCACGAGCGCCGGGATCGGCATCCAGCGACCGAAGATCAGCGCGGCCAGCGCGATGAAGCCCTTGCCCGACGAGATGTTCGGCCCGAACGCGCCGACCGAGCCGATCGTGAGATACACGCCGCCGAGCCCGGCGATCATCCCGCCTGCGATCACGTTGCGGTAGCGGACGCGCCGCACGTTCACGCCCGCGCTCTCCGCCGCGTCGGGATTCTCGCCGACCGCGAGCGTGCGCAGGCCCCAGCGCGTCCTGCGCAGCGTCACCTGCACGCCGATCACGAGCACGACGGCGACCGCGAGCATCACACTCTGGTCGAACAGCGCCGGACCGATCACGGGCAGCTCGGAGAGCCCGGGGAGCTCCAGGGAGGGCAGCCCGGGCGGCGATCCCAGCGTCGCCTGGTCGGGCACGACGATGCGGCTGAACAGGAATCCGGTCAGCCCGAGGATCACGAGGTTCAGCACGACGCCGACGATCAGCTGGTCGGCGAGGTAGCGAATCGCCATCAGCGCGAGCAGCGCGCCGACCACGCCGCCGGCGAGCGAACCGGCCAGGAGGCCGGCCCAGGCGCCCGCGAGGCTCGCGGCGACCGATGCGGTGAAGGCGCCGAGCAGGAACTGACCCTCGATGGCCACGTTGATGACGCCCGAACGCTCGCACAGCACGCCCGCGAGGGCGCCCAGCACCAGCGGCAGTGCACCCGTCACGGTCGCCGTCGTCATTCCGGCGAGGTTCAGCGTCTTCCCGGCCGCCGCCCAGCACAGGAAGGCGACGGTCGCCGCGACGATCGCGAGTGCGACGGCGGCGGGCCGGATCCGGCGCCCGCCGCGCGCGGTGAGCGCGCGGACGCCGACGATGGCCACGACCACCGCGCACGTCCATGCGCACAGCCCGACCGGCACGGCGATCTCGCCGAGCTGCAGGTCGGCTGCGACGGCCGAGAACCGGAAGCGGGTCTCCTCGCCCGCACCGTCGCTGAGGCCGAACCCCGCTCCCACCAGCAGCGCGACGGCGCACAGCGCGACCCCCGCGCGGTCTAGCGACCGCGGTGCCGCGATGGCCTGTGCGGGCGCGCTCATGACCAGCCCCGCGCGGTCGAGGCCGCGACCGGCGAGGCATCCGCGGCCCGCAGCCGGAACACGCTGCGAACCAGCAGCGGCGCCGCGATGAACAGCACGATCAAGCCCTGGATGATCGTGACGAGGTCGACCGGCGTCCCGGTGGACGCCTGCATCTGGATCCCCCCGGCCTGGAGGCCGCCGAACAGCAGGCTCGCCGCGACCGTGCCCTTGACGGTGGCCCGGCCGAGCAGCGCGACGCTGATGCCCGTGAAGCCGATGCCGGTCGCGACCCCCGGCGTGAGGGTGAAGTCCGTGCCCAGCATCTGCGTCGCGCCGGCGAGGCCGGCCAGGCCGCCCGCCACCGCCATCGCTACGAGATAGACTCGGGCCGGCCGCATCCCGGCGGTCTCCGCGGCGCGCAGGTTGAGCCCGGTGGCGCGCAGCTCGAATCCGGCGGTCGTGCGAGCGAGCAGCCAGCCGACCGCGGCGGCCGCGGCGAGGGCGACGAGCAGCCCGGCGTGCAGGCGCAGGTCGCCGCCCAGCAGGTGCGGCAGGCGCGCATCCGGTCGGACGAGCGGGCTGATCGCGTCGGCGCGCCCCTCCCGCCGGAACGTTTCGTGCGCGAGCAGGTAGACGATCAGGATGGTCGCGACGTAGTTGAGCATGATCGTCGTGATCACCTCGTGGGCGCCCGTCCGCCCCTTCAGCCACCCCGGCACTCCGCCCCAGACCGCTCCGGCCAGGATGCCGGCGGCGAGCGCAGCGGCCAGGTGGATCCCGGGGGCGAGGTTGAAGTGGAAGCCGACGAACGCGGCGGCGGCCGCGCCCACGACGGCCTGGCCCTGACCGCCGATGTTGAAGAGCCCGGCCCGGAAGGCGAGCGTGACCGCGAGTCCGCTGAGCATCAGCGGCGTCGCCGTCACGACGGTCTCGGACAGCGGGGAGAGGACCGCCTCGAGCGACGCCCCTTGCGGATCCAGGATCGCGCCCCTGATCAGCGCCCAGTAGGCGTCGGCGACGGTCGCGACCGTCTCCTCGATCGCGCCGAGCGGGTCCGTGGCCACGTCGCCCCAGCTCTCCAGCACGGCATCGTCGGAGACGGCGATGACGAACGCGCCGGCGGCGAATGCCAGCACGACGGCGAGCAGCGTCACGGTGCCGTCGCCCGCCGACCGCAGGCCCGTCGCCGCCGTGCGCAGCCGGCGCGCGGCGGCTCCGTTCATGCCGCGGCGTCCACGGACGTCCCGGCGCTCGCGCCGGCCATCATGAGCCCGAGCTGCGCGCGCGGGACGTCGGGCCCCACGATGCCGACGACGTCGCCGCGGTACAGCACGGCGATGCGGTCGGCGAGCGCCACGATCTCGTCGAGGTCCGAGGACACGAGCACGATCGCGGTTCCCCCGGCGCGCGCCTCCAGGATGCGCCGGCGCACGAACTCGACCGAGCCGATGTCGAGCCCGCGCGTGGGCTCGACGGCGACCAGCAGACCGAGTGCGCGCGAGAGCTCGCGCGCGAGCACGAGCTTCTGCGCGTTGCCGCCCGAGAGCGTGCCGGCGGCGCTCGCCGCGCTCGCGGCCCGGATGTCGAACTGGCGCATGAGCGTGTCGGCGTGGTCCGCGATCCGGCCGAGCCTCAGATGCGCGCGGCGCGAGAACGGCGGCGCGTGGTAGGTGTCGAGGATCAGGTTCTCGGTCACCGACAGGTCGCCGACGAGGCCGTCGCGGTCCCGGTCCTCGGGAATGTAGCCGACGCCTTTGGCGAGGATCTCGCGAGTCGAGCGGCCGGCGATGTCGTCGCTGCGAAGCTCGATCGCGCCGGCGGCGGGGCGGCGACGGCCGGTCAGGAGGTCGACGAGCTCCGCCTGCCCGTTGCCCTGGACGCCGGCGAGCGCCACGATCTCGCCCGCGCGCACGTCGAGGTCGATGCCGCCGGCGCCGGGGCGGAGCACAACGCGGCCGAGCCGGAGCACCGTGGCGCCCGGCGCCGCGCAGGGCTTGGCGGCGAGCAGCTCGACCGGGCGGCCGACCATCATCGCCGCGAGATCGGCCTCGCTCGCGTCGCGCGCCGGCGTGCCGACCACGCGCCCGCGCCGGATCACGATGATCCGGTCGGCGACCGAGCGCACCTCGCGCAGCTTGTGGCTGATGAAGATCACCGACCGACCGCCGTCGCGCAGCCGCCGCATCACGCCGAACAGCCGCTCGGACTCCTGCGGGGTCAGCACCGCCGTCGGCTCGTCGAGGATCAGCAGCTGCGCGTCGCGGCGCAGCGCCTTGATGATCTCCACGCGCTGTTGCAACCCGACCGAGAGGTCGCCCACCAGCGCCTCCGGCGGGACCGCCAGCCCGTACTCGTCCGACAGCCGGCGCACGTCGTCGGCGGCCGCTCGGCGGTCCAGCCAACCCAGCCGGCCGGCCGGCTCGTCACCCAGCGCGACGTTCTCGGCGACCGTCAGGGTCGGCACCAGCGCGAAGTGCTGGTGCACCATCCCGATGCCGGCGCGGATCGCGTCCTGCGGGCTGTCGAACACCGCGGCGCGGCCGTCGATCGCCAGCGCGCCGGCGTCCGGGCGCGTCACGCCGAACAGGAGGTTCATCAGCGTCGACTTGCCGGCGCCGTTCTCCCCCAGCAGGCAGAGGATCTCGCCCGCCTGAACGGTGAGCGAGATCCCGTCGTTGGCGACGACCGTGCCGAAGCGCTTGGTGATGTGGCGCAGCTCGAGCTTCATTGCGCCTTCGGCGTGGCCGCCGAGGAGACGGTCAGCGACCCGGAGACGATCTGCTCCTCGACGTCCTCCAGCTCCTGCGCGAGCTCGGCCGGGACTTCGTCGTCGAGCTCGTGGAACGGCGCGAGGCCGACGCCGCCGTTCGCGAGCGTCCCGACGTAGACGCCGCTCTCGAACTTGCCCGCCTCGGCCTCCTCGACGACCTCCTTGGTCGCCACCGCGATGTTCTTGAGCACGCTCGTCAGCATCACGCCGCACGCGTCCGGCAGCGACTCGCAGCCGTCCGTGTTCGGCCAGATCATCTTGACCTTGCCGCCGCCGCTCTCCTGGATCGCCGCAATGGCGCCGACGTCCGGCAGCCCGCCCAGGCCGAAGATGACGTCCGCGCCCTGGTCCATGAAGCCGCGCGCGATCTGCTTGCCCTTCGCCTGGTCGGTGAAGTTGCCGACGAACGTGCCGTCCTGGCCTGCCTTGCTCCAGCCGAGGAGCTCGACGTCGGCGTCGTGGGTCTCGTTGTAGTGCGCGATCCCGTCGGCGTAGCCGTCCATGAACAGGGTGACGGGCGGGATCTTCTGGCCGCCGTAGGTCGCGACCACGCCGGACTCCGACACCCCGGCCGCCAGGTAGCCACCGAGGAACGCCGCCTGGCCGGCGTCGAAGACGAGCCCGCGCACGTTGTCGATCGGCGGGTCATACGCCACGTCGACGATCGCGAACTGCTGATCGGGCGTGCGCTCGGCGACCGCCTTGGTCGCATCCGTCATCGCGAAGCTCGTGGTGACGATCAGGCGGCAGGGCTGCTTGGTGAACGCGGCGGTGGCCGACGTGTAGTCGGACTCCTGGTCGGCCTGCACGTACTGCGCCTCGAGCCCCGCCGTCTCGGCGCCCTGCTGGACGCCTTCCCAGGCGGACTGGTTGAAGCCACGGTCGTTCACTCCCGCCCCGGTGGTCACGAGACACGCCTTCTTCCCGCCCGCCGAGGAGCCTGAGGCCCCGGACGCCGGGGCCTCCGTGGCCGTGCCGCCGTCCTCCTCCTCCACGGCGCCCGACCCGTCGCCGCATCCGGCCGCGAGGGCCGAGATCAAGGCCATCGCCACCAGCCCACGCCATGCCGTCATCCTCATCGCCCTCCTCCTCGGGGATCTGGGAGCGAGACTACGAGCGGCCGGCGGCGCGCCCGCCCTGCGCCCGTAGCATCCGTGCCAGACTTGCTCCTCCGCACGTCGGTATGCCAGGGTGGAAGCGCTGTGCGAGAGATCCTGCGCGTCGCCAGGGATCGCGACGCGGACGTCGCCGCCTGGCTCGATGTCATCGACCAGTTCGACCACGCGATCGCCGCGCGCTCGTCGCTGCAGGAGCTCGTGCGGCTCGCCGGCGACATCACCGGCCTCACCGCGGGCGTGCGCGACGAGTGGAACCGCGTGCGCGCGGAAGCCGTCGACGGCGTGCTCGACATCACCGACGCGGCGGGGCTCGACGTCGCGCGCGCGGCATCGGCGCAGCGGCTGCGCGGCCGGACCGCGACGGAGCTCGAGACCACGCGCGGCCCCGCGCTCGTGAGCTGTATCGAGGTCGCCGCCGGCCGCGTCGGCGTCGCGTGGCTGCTCGAGCCCGCCGGACGGTCGTGGGAGCCCACCGACCACCTGGTGGTCGAGCGGCTCGGCGGCGCCGTGGCCAGCCGTGCGCTCGACGCGCGCAAGCGGCGCGCACGGACGGCGGCGTTCGATGCCGCGGCGGTCGAGCGGCTGCTCTCGGGCGCCCTGTCGGAGGAGGAGCTGGCGCAGGCGACGCGGCACGCGCGCCTCAGCGCGAGCGACCGCTACGTCGCGCTCGCGCTCGCGCAGGAGCCGGCGGGGGCGATCGACGTCGAGGCCCTGGC
>JBPCNM010000054.1:0-10191 GCA_051001255.1 Solirubrobacteraceae bacterium | reverse complement strand
TCTTGACTCCTCCCGCCCCCCCCCTCCCCCGCTGGCACTCCTTCCCCTTCCCCCGCCCCCCCCCCACAACAGCGCTCGGAGAGCGAGCTGGCTCACCCCGCCGGCGCGGCCGTCCAGGACGAGCCCGACCAGCGCCGACCAGACCAGCGGCGGCCCGTCCATTCGGTGGTGCCGTCGACGACCTGTCCCGTGCCGGGGTCGACCCATCCGAGCCCAACCGTGCCGACCAGGCTGCCGACGACCCCGACCACGGTGGTCACCATGCCGCCGAGGAGCCCGCCGGACGTGGTCTGGGCCCCCGCCCCCGTCCAAGCCTGGCGCACGACGCTGGCGAGCGGTGTGGCCGTCGCGGCCGCGCGAGCGGCGTCGACGCGACCGGCGCCGTCCGCGGACCGGTCGTCGGGCAGGTTGACCGCGCCCTTGACCAGCAGCGCCTTGACCTGGTCCGGAGCCAGGCTCGGGCGCTGCGCGAGCAGCCGCGCCGCGATCCCGCTCACCACGGCCGTGGCTTGCGAGGTGCCGCTGCCGCGGAAGAAGCCGTCGCCGACGCGCGCGGAGGGGTACTCCAGGTCGAGCGTCGAGCCGGGCACGCGCAGCGACACGATGCCCGTGCCGGGGGCGACCACGTCCGGCGGACGGGTCGCGCTGCGGCTGGAGAACTCCGCGACCCGGTCGTCGGCCGGGTCCGCGGTACCGCGCGTGTCGGTCGCGCCCACCGCGATCACGTAGGGATCGGCCGCGGGCATGTCGAGCAGGGGTTGCTGAGCGCCGGTGTTGCCTGCGGCGGCGACCACGGTGATGCCTTGAAACCACAGCTTCTCGGCGGCGACGGCCAACGCGTCCTTCGTGTAGCCGGCGGAGTCGTAGGCGCCGAGCGAGAGGTTGACGACGCGGATGCCCACACCCGGGTCGCCCTTGTGCAAGCCGATCCAGTCGAACGCGCGCAGCACCCGCTCGAGCGTGGTCTTGCCGTAGGCGTCGGCGACCTTGAGGCTGATCACCCGCGCGCCCGGCGCCACGCCCGCAAAGCCCGTGAGCGCGTCGCGGCCGGCGATCACGCCGGCCATGTGTGTGCCATGCCCGAACGTGTCGAGGGTGCGCAGATTCGAGTTGCCGGACTCGCTCGACAAGTCGGGGCCGTACACGACCCGGCCGGCTTCGGCCAGGCCGCCCACCCGCATCACGCCGGTGTCGATCAGCGCGACGCCGACGCCGGAGCCCAGCGCAGTGGAGGCGTCGAGCGCGCCGAGCGAGGTCGCCTGACGGACGACGTCGGTCGAGGCGAGCGCCGTCTGCGTGCCCGGATCGGTGCTGGAGACGCGCAGCGGCGCGTCGAGCGTGACCACGCGCACAGCCGGCGAGCGGCGCAGCCGGCGCACCGACCCCGCGGGCACGCGGGCGCTGAAGCCTTCGAGGATGGCAAGCGGGTGCCGCACGGTCCCGCCGAGGCGGCCGACCAGCCGCCGGGCTGCGTCCTGACGGCCGGGCTCGGCGGCCACGATCACCAGCGGGGCCGGCTTCGCAGCGGAGCTCGTCTGGGCCTCCGCGCGCGCCGCCGATGCGCCGGCCCCGGCCAGGGCGATCCCCAGGAGCACGAACAGCCGCGCATGAGGTCGTGGGCCGCCGTCCCAGCGAATCCCAAATCGAATGCGGTGCCCCCCGCCGCTGGTCAACAGATTGGTGTGCGACATGTGCCTCGCCCTTCCATGAGCGTCTGAGCTTCCTTGCAAGTCCGTGGCGACAACTGGACCACGGGCTCCTCGTAGGGGAAATATCGGTCGCGCCCCTCCCAGCGAGAGAGGACATCCGTCCAGAATTCGGTTGAGCACGCGTACACGCGAGAACGCGGGTATGCAGAGGCGACGAGCGTGACCGTCCGGCGACCCGGCTCGCGCCGAGCTCAGTCCGTCGGGCGGCCCTCCAGCGTCGGCGGGAAACGTCCGCTGCGTGCGGCGTCCGATCCGCCATCCGCCGGGCGCTCGCCTACCGTGCCCGTCCATGATCTGGACCCTGACCGACACGCTCGACATCCGGCTCCTGAACGCCGACGCGATCGCACCCGCCCGCAACCGCGCGGGCGACGCGGGCCATGACCTGCGCGCGACCGAGCGGGTGTCGATCCCGCAGGACGGCCGGCGGCTGGTCGGGACCGGGATCGCGATCGCGCTGCCCGACGGCATCGCAGGCCTGGTCACGCCGCGCTCGGGACTGGCGATAGAGCACGGGCTCACGCTGCTCAACGCCCCCGGGCTGATCGATCCCAACTATCGCGGGGAGATCAAGGTGATCCTCCACAACACCGGCGAGGGGCGCTACACGGTCGAGCTCGGCGACCGGATCGCGCAGCTGCTCCTGGTCCCGTACTGGGCGCCGGAGCTGCAGGTGGTCGAGGCTCTGGGCGCCACGGAGCGCGGCGCCGCCGGCTTCGGTTCCTCCGGCCCGCGCTGACCGCCGCCTGTGCAACCCCGGTTGGTTATGCTGCAACCACGGTTGCACACAGTGGCGCCTCCTGTGGCGCCGCCCCGATGACCCGAGACTTCCTGCTGACCGATGACGACCGCGCGTTCCGTGCGGAGCTGCGCGAGCTGCTGGGCCGCGAGCTGGCCCCGCGCGCGGCCGCGATCGAGGACCACGACGACTGGGACGCGGTCTCGGCGGCGGTTCGCGCGCTCGGCGACGCGGGCTATCTGACGCTGATGTTTCCCGAGCACTACGCCGGGGCGCTCGAGCGGCCGGGGCTGACCCACGCAACGCTGCTCTCCGAGGAGGCCGCCGCGATCAACTACGCCTTCGAGACGACCATCGCCACCGCGCTGAGCTGCGCGTATCCGCTGCACCGGCACGCGGCGCCCGCGGTTCGCGAGCGGTTCCTGCCCGGGCTGCTGGGCGGGCGCCAGGTCGGCGCGATCTGCGTGACCGAGCACGGCGCCGGCTCGGACACGTCGGCCCTGCGGACGCGGATCGAGTTCGACGCCGCGCGCGACGAGTGGGTCGTCAACGGGCTCAAGCGCTACATCTCCAACGCGTCGGTGGCCGACGTCTACATCGTCTACGGCGTCAGCGACCCCGCGGCGCCGCCGGGACGGGGGCTGAGCGCCGTCGTCGTTCCCGCCGGAACGCCGGGGCTCAGCTTCCCGCGGCGGTACACGTTCATGGGGCGCCGCGGCTGCATCGTGGGCGAGGCGGAGCTGCGCGACTGCCGCGTGCCCGCCGACCACCTGCTCGGCGAGCACCATCGCGGCCTGCCGATCATGGTCGGAATGTTCAACCTCGAGCGCATCCTGGTCGGCGGCTCGGCGCTCGGCGTCGCACGCAGCGCGTTCGAGATCGCGTGCGCGCACGCCCAGGCGCGCGAGGCGTTCGGCGCCAAGCTCGGCTCCAAGCAGCTGATCTGGAGCCGGATCGCCGAGATGAGCTGGCGGATCGACGCCGCCGAGCTGCTCACCTATCGCGCCGCCGCCCTCTACGACGAGGGGATCGCCGGCAAAGAGCTCGCGAAGCCGGCGGCGATGGCCAAGCTCGTGGCCTCAGAGACCGCGACGCTCTGCGCCGACGCCACCGTCCAGATCCTGGGCGGCGACGGCCTGACCAAGGAGTACGGGCGCGCGGAGCAGATCTTCCGCGACGCGCGCGCGCTGCCGATCGTCGGCGGCACCTCCGAGATGGCACGCTACCTGATCGCCTCGACCGACCTTCCCACCCTCAAGCCGACCCTGTGACGTCATGAACATCCCCGCTCTCCTCCTGCGCACCGTCGAGCGCTTCCCCGACGGTGCCGCCCTCGTTCATGCCGGACGGCGCTGGACCTACGCCGAGTGGCTCGGTCGCGTCAGCCGGCTCGCGCATGCGCTCTCGGAGCTGGGCGTGCGGCCCAGCGACCGCGTCGCCTTCTACGTGCACACCTCCGAGGCGTCGGTGACCACCTACTTCGCCTGCCAGCTGCTGGGAGCGGCCGCGGTGCCGCTGAACTTCCGCCTGGCGGCCGGTGAGGTACGCCACATCCTGCGCGACTCGGGCGCGCGCGTGCTCGTGTACGGGCGCCCGCTCGCCGACACGGTGCTCGCGGTCGCCCCCGAGGTCCGGGCGGTGCACGAGTACGTCTGCTGCGCCGGCCCGGACGAGGAGGTCCCGCCCGGGCATCTCCGCTTCGAGGACCTGGCCGAGCGCTCCGCGGGCCCGGGCATGCCGTGGCCGGAACCACTGCCCACGCACTGCTCCGCGCTCGTGTACACATCGGGCACCACGGGACGGCCCAAGGGCGTGATGCACAGCCATGGCAACGACGTGTCGATCGCCATGAACTGCGTGATGGAGTACAGCCTGTCGCGCCGCGACACCGCGCTTCACGTCGCGCCGCTCTACCACGTCGGCGGCATGCAGGCCTACTTCATCCCGCACGTGATGGTCGGCGCCACCAACGTCCTCCTCGGTCGCGGCGACCCGGTGATCACGCTGGAGACGATCCAGGCCGAGCGCGTGACGACGCTGTTCGCGGTGCCCACGCAGATCCAGGACCTGCTGTTCCACCCACGGCTGGGCGACTTCGACGTCTCCACCCTGCGCATGATCACCACCGGTGGCGCGGCGATCTCGGCAGCCACCATGGAGCGGGTCATCGGCGAGCTGTGCCCCAACGTCTACAACGGCTACGGGCTGACCGAGGCCTCACTCGCCCTGCTGCTCCATCCCGAGGAGGCGCTCAGCCACCTCGGCTCGTGCGGCAAGCCGACGCTGATCACGCGCTGCCGGGTCGTCCGCGACACGGGTGAGCCGGCGGAGCCGTGCGAAGTAGGCCAGCTGGTCGTGCGCGGCCCCCAGACGATGCTCGGCTACTGGAACGACCCGCCGGGCACCGAGCGCAAGCTCCGCGACGGCTGGCTGCAGACCGGCGACCTCTTCAGCGTGGGCGCCGACGGCTTCTACACCTTCCACGGGCGCGTGGACGACATGATCGTCTCCGGCGGGGAGAACATCTACCCGCGCGAGGTTGAGGAGGTGCTCTACCGCTGCCCCGGCGTCAAGGAGGCCGCGGTCGTCGGCCTACCGGATCCCCGCTGGGGCAGCGTCGTGGCGGCGTTCGTCGTCAAGGGCTCGCCCGACCTCAGCGTCGGGGCGGTGGACGCGTTCTGCCGCGCGAGTCCGGACCTCGCCCCGTTCAAGCGCCCGCGGCGGATCGCCTTCCTCGAGGCGCTGCCGATGAACCCCAGCGGGAAGGTGCTCAAGGGCGCACTCGTCGCCCGCCTCCCCGTCGCGGCCGCATGACCGTCGCGTGAGCCCGGCGTGAGCGCACAGCTGCGGGTGGCACTGGCGCAGGTCGACTGTGCGCTCGGCGACCTGGAGGAGAACGCTCGGCGTGCGCGGGAGGCCATCGCACGGGCGCGCGCCGACGGCGCCGACCTCGTCGTGTTCCCCGAGCTCAGCCTCAGCGGCTACGCGCTCGGCGCCGTCGCCGCGGACGTCGCGCTGCGTCCCGACGACCCCACGCTGATGGGCCTGGCCGACGGCGCGGGCGACGTGGGCATCATCGTCGGGTTCGCGGAGGACGGCCCGGTGCACACGTACAACAGCGCCGTCCACCTCCAGGGCGGCTCGCTCGTGCACCTGCAGCGCAAGGCCTACTTGCCGACCTATGGCCGTTTCGAGGAGCACAAGCACTTCCGCCCCGGCCAGGCTCTGCGCGCCTACGACACGCCGTGGGGGCGCTTTGCGATGCTGATCTGCAACGACGCCTGGCAGCCGCCGCTGCCGTTTCTCGCCGTGCACGACGGTGCGCGCGTGCTGATCGTCCCGACCTGCAGCTCGTTGGAGCCGGGCGCGGGAACCGACCCGGCCACGATCCACGAGGACTGGGCCGATCTGTTGCGCTTCCACGCCCGCTTCCTGCAGACCTGGGTCGTGTTCGTCAATCGCGTCGGAGAGGAGGCGGGCGTGACGTTCTGGGGCGGCTCGCGCGTGATCGACCCGTGGGGTCGCACCGTGGTCGAGGCCCCGCACGGCGAGCCCGCACTGGTGTGCGCCGACCTCGACCTGGCCGCCGTGCGCCGGGCACGGCGCGCGATGCCGCTGGTCAAGGAGCCGCGCCTGGACCTGCTGACGCGCGAGTTCAACCGGCTCGCCGCCGACGGCGGCTGACGCCGGCCCCGTCCTCAGCCCGGGCCGCCGTTGCCGTTGACGGCGTAGCGGTCGTAGCGCTCGGCGACCATGGAGGGCAGCCGGACGCTGATCCGCACCCCGTCCTCGGTGTCCTCGCGCTCGAGGTCGCCGGCGACGTCGTGCAGCTCGGAGAGCGTCCCGCCCTCCGAGAACGGCACGAGCAGCTCGATGTCGCGCAGCGTGCGCTCGAACTCGGAGGCGACCAGCTCCCCCAGGACGTCGAGGCCCTCACCGGTGAGCGCGGACACGAGCACGGCGTCGGGGTGGCGGAAGGCAAGCTCGCGGCGGCGCTCGTCGTCGAGCGCGTCGGCCTTGTTGAGCACGAGCAGGCGCGGCTGCTCCCCCGTGCCGATCCCCTCCAGCACGTCCTCGACCGCGCGCGTCATCGCCACCAGCTCCTCCTCCCGCGCGCTGGCGTCGACCACGTGGAGCAGGAGGTCTGCCCGCTTGGTCTCCTCCAGCGTCGCGGCGAACGCGTCGACCAGCTGGTGGGGCAGCTTGCGGATGAAGCCGACCGTGTCGGTCATCAGGTAAGTGCGGCCGTCGAGCCGCAGCGTGCGCGTGGTGGGATCGAGCGTGTGGAACAGCCGGTCGCGCACGCCGACCTCGGCGCCGGTCAGTGCGTTGAGCAACGTCGACTTGCCCGCGTTCGTGTAGCCGGCCAGTGCGACCGTGGGGAGGTGCGCGCGCTCGCGCTCGGCGCGCTGGGTCGCGCGCGTGGAGGAGACGTCGCGCAGCTTGCGCCGCAGCGCGGCGATGCGGTCGCGCGCCAGGCGGCGGTCGGTCTCGATCTGTGACTCGCCCGGGCCGCGCGTGCCGATGCCGCCGCCCAGGCGCTCGAGATGCGTCCACAGCCCGCGCATGCGCGCGAGGTTGTACTCGAGCTGGGCCAGCTCGACCTGCAGCTTGCCGTCGGCCGAATGGGCGTGGCCGGCGAAGATGTCGAGGATCACGGTCGTGCGGTCCACGACCGGCATCCCGAGCTGCTTCTCCAGGTTGCGCTCCTGGCGTGGCGTCAGCTCGTCGTCGGTGGCGATGAGGTTCGCGTCGGCCGCCCGGGCGAGCGCCTTGAGCTCCTCGACCTTGCCGGGACCGAGGTAGAGGTTGGGATGCGGCCGGTCGCGCTTCTGGATCAGCTCGCCCACGACGGCGACGCCCGCGGTCCGCAGCAGCTCCTTGAGCTCGGCGAGATCGCCGTCGGGCAGCGCGCCGACGCAGTAGGCGCGCTGCCTGGCGCGGCCCGCCTTGGGCGGCGGCGCGTAGCGCGACTCGGTGGTGCGGCCGGATCGGGTCTTCTCCACTCGCTCCAGTGTAGGTGAGCTCGCATCACGGCCGCGCAAGACGGCGTCTGGGGTGACCCCGGAGGCTATTGTGCGGCTCGTGCCGGACCTTGGAGAGCGGCTCGCCGCGCGGACGCTCGAGCTGATCGACATCCCGTCGGAGTCGCGCGACGAGGAGCGGCTGGCCGGACACGTCGCGGCCGTGCTGCGTGACGGCGGGGTGCCGGTGCGCGAGCTCGGCGACAGCTGCGTGCTCGCCGGCCCGCCGGACGTGCCCCTGCTGCTCGCGGGCCACCTCGACACCGTGCCCGCGCAAGGCAACCGCCCCGGAAGGATCGACGGCGGGCGCGTGCACGGCCTGGGCGCCAGCGACATGAAGGGCGCGGTCGCGGCGATGATCGAGCTGGCGCTGGCCGGCGCGCCGTACCGCTGCCTGTTCTTCGGCCGCGAGGAGCTGCCCGCGCAGGACTCCGCGCTCACGCCGCTGCTGGCGCGCGAGCCGCTCGACGCGGAGCTGGTCGTGGTGATGGAGCCGACCGCGTGCGAGCTGCACGCCGGCTGCCTGGGCAACGTCAACGCCACCTGGACGTTCCACGGCCGCTCCGGGCACTCCGCCCGCCCGTGGACCGCCGACAACGCGATCGAGCGCGCCGCCGCCGGTGTGCTCGCGCTCGCCGCGCAGCCGCCCGTGCCGCACGCGTTCGACGGGCTGGAGTTCGTCGAGGTCGCGAGCGTGACGCGAATCGCCGGCGGGATCGCCGGCAACGTGATCCCCGACCGCGTCGACTGCCACGTGAACTTCCGCTACGCGCCCGGCCGCAGCGCCGCCGCGGCCGAGGCGCGGCTGGCCGAGCTGTGCACCGGGCACGGCGCACTGCGGATCGACTCCAACGCGCCGTCGGGCCCGGTCGCCGCCGGGCCGCGGGTCGACGCGCTGCTCGCCGCCGGCAAGCTCGTGCGCGCGCCCAAGCAGGCCTGGACGCCGGTGGCGGAGTTCGGGCTCGGCGGGCTGGCGGCCGTGAACTTCGGTCCGGGCGACCCCGCGCAGGCGCACCGGCGCGACGAGTCGGTCGAGATCGCCGCGCTCGTACGCGCCTACGACGTGCTGGAGCGCTTCGCGAGCGAAGCGGTGACGAGCGCCGAGCGAAGCGGTGACGAGGCCGCAGGCCGAGACAGACGCGAGGCAGAATGAAGCTCTCGACGGCGCTCACCGGGCTGCGGACCTATCCGTTCGTGCGCCTCACCGACGCCAAGCGGCGGCTCCAGGAGGCCGGCGTCGACATCATCGACTTCGGCATCGGCGAGCCGCGCGAGGAGACGCCGGCCTTCATCCGCGAGGCGCTGGTGGCCGCGCTCGAGCCGCTCTCCACCTACCCGCAGTCCGACGGGCTGCCCGATCTGCGTGCCGCGATCGCCGAGTGGACGGCAAGGCGCTTCGGCGCGGCGCTGGACCCCGACACCCAGGTGCTGCCGACGCTCGGGTCAAAGGAGGCGATCTTCCACATGGCCCAGGTGCTCGGGGGCGACCTCGTCGCCGTGCCGGCGCCTGCCTATCCCGTCTACGAGCGCGGCGCGGTGTTCGCCGGCAAGCAGGTGCTCGAGCTGCCGCTGGCCGAGGAGGGCGGCTTCCTGCCCGACCTCGACGCCGTCGACGCCGCCACCTGGCGCCGGGTGGCGATCCTGTGGCTGAACTACCCGAACAACCCGACCGCCGCCAGCGCGCCGCTCGCGCTCTACGAGCGCGCCGCGGAGCTGGCGCGCGAGCACGACTTCATCGTCGCCTCCGACGAGGCCTATTCGGAGATCTACTTCGGCGACGCGCCGCCGGTCTCCGCACTCGAGCTCGGCGACCTGCGCGGCGTCGCGGTGCTCAACACGCTCTCCAAGCGCTCCTCGATGCCCGGCTACCGGTCGGGGTTCGTGGCCGGCGACCCGGAGCTGATCGCGCTGCTCAAGCGCTACCGCCCCAACGTCGGCGTCGCGCCACAGGCGTTCGTGCAGCGGGCCGCCGCCGCGGCGTGGCGCGACGAGGGGCACGTCGAGGCCGTGCGCGCGGGCTATCGCGCCAAGCGCGACGTGCTGGCGCCGGTGCTCGAGGCGCACGGGCTGCGCAGCGCGGGCGGCGACGCGACGTTCTTCCTCTGGCTCGACGCCGGGCCGCAGGCCGACCTGCTCGCCGACCGGCTGCTGGGCGAGGGCATCGTGCTCGCACCCGGCTCGTTCTTCGGCCCCGCGGGCGCCGGGTACCTGCGGATCGCGCTCGTCCCGACCCTCGCCGACTGCCGGCGCGCCGCCGAGCGCCTCCCCGCGCTGCTTCGATAGACGGCGGTGCGAATGACGGTGGGCTCAGCGCCGCTCGACGGCGACCCGCAGCCCGAACGCGATGAGCACCACGCCGGTGGTCCGCTCGAGCCATGCCTTGACGCGCGGCGCCGTGAGCAGTCCGCGCGCGCGATGGACCAGACGGGCGTAAGCGGAAAGCCAGATGAGTCCGACGATCACGTGGATGGCGGCCAAGGTCAGCGTCTGCGGCAGGACAGCCGCGTCACGGTTGACGAACTGCGGTAGGAACATCAGGAAGAAGAGCGCCGGCTTCGGGTTGAGGATCGTGCTGATGAGCCCTTGCAGGAAGGCGTGGCGCGGCGCGGCGATGGCGGCCGACGGCGCGTCGGTCGGCGGGCGCCTGGAGGCCAGCAGCGCCCGGACGCCGAGGTAGACGAGGTAGGCGGCGCCGGCGAGCTTCACGACGGTGTAGGCA
>JBPCNM010000053.1:0-3689 GCA_051001255.1 Solirubrobacteraceae bacterium | reverse complement strand
CGTCGGGCGGCTGGCGCGCTGCGCATGGTCGGCGGACGGCGGCGAGCCCGCCGCGACGGTGGCGGTGCCGGGCGGGTCGGTCGCCGTGCTGGCGTCGGATGCCGTCGACCTCGGCGCCGCGGCCCGGCGCATCGGCGAGCGCCGCGCGTGGCTGGACGAGGAGGTCGCGCGGGCCGAGCGCAAGCTGGCCAATCAGGGCTTCGTGGCCAAGGCGCCCGAGGCGGTGGTCGGCGCTGAACGCGACAAGCTCGCGCGGCTGCGCGAGGAGCGTGACGCGCTGTGAGCACCAAACCGGCTTCGCCGGCGGGCACAGGCACCAAACCGGCTTCACCGGCGGGCACAGGCTGGAGCGTCGAGCGCGCAGAGGAGCACCTGCTCGGGCTCGAGCTGTTCGGCATGCGCTTCGGCCTGGAGCGCATGCGCCGCCTGCTCACGGCGCTCGGCTCGCCGCAGGAGCGCTTCAGCGCGATCCACGTGGTCGGCACCAACGGCAAGAGCTCGACGGTGCGCATGACCGCGGCGCTGCTGGAGGCCCACGGCGTGCGCGCGGGCGCGTTCCTCTCGCCGCACCTGACGAGCTTCACCGAGCGCATCCGCATCGCCGACGAGGACCTGGCGCCCGACGCGCTCGGCGCCGCCGTGCAGCGGGCCGCCGCCGCGGCGGCCAAGGTCGACCGCGGCCTGGAGCCCGGCGACCGGGTGACCCAGTTCGAGTTGATCACCGCGGCCGCGTTCGACGAGCTGGCGCGGCGTGGGGTGGAGGTCGCGGTGGTGGAGGCGGGGCTCGGCGGCCGTCACGACGCCACGGGCGTGCTGCGCGCACCGATCGTGGTACTCACCAACGTCGGGCTGGAGCACACGCGCTGGCTCGGCCCGACCGTCGCCGACATCGCGCGCGAGAAGCTGGCGGTGGTGAGCGCCGAGGCGGTGCTGGTGCTGGGCGACGCCACGCCGGAGGTCGACGCGCTGGCGCGCGCGACCGGCGCCCGGATCGTCCGGCCGGAGCCCGAGCGCGCGGCGCTGCCCGGCTACCAGCGCACGAACTTCGCCGTCGCCTGCGCCGCCGCGCGCGAGCAGCTCGGCGCGCTGGACGCCGCGCTGGTCGACCGGGTCGGGGCCGGCCTCACGGTGCCCGGCCGCCTGCAGGTTGTGGCCGAGCGCCCGTTCACGGTCCTCGACGGCGCGCACAACCCCAGTGGCGTGCAGGCGCTGGCCGCGGCGTTGCCCGAGCGGCCGTTCGTCGGCGTCGTCTCGATCCTCGAAGACAAGGACGCCGCCGCGATGCTGCGGGCGCTGCTGGCGCGCTGCGCGACGCTCGTGTGCACGGCTGCGCCCAACCCGCGGGCGCTGCCGCCGGCCACGCTCGCGTCGCTCGTCCAGCAGCTGGGGGCGAGCGCGGAGATCGTCCCGGACCCGCGCGCCGCGGTGGCCCGCGCGCAGGCGCTGGCGGGTCCGGACGGGGCCGTGGTCGCCACCGGATCGATCTATCTGATCGCCGAGCTGGTCTCCGCTCCGGGGCGCCGGAGGGCCTCCGCGCTGTGAACGATCGGAGCCCGAGCGTCCTGGGGATGATCGCCCTCGTCGCAGTGGTCGTGGCGCTCACGATCCTCGTCTTCTTCGCGCTCGGCTACGCTTTTGGACGGATGTTCCTCTGAGCGGCCGGCGCTGCGGGTAGGGTTTGGACCCTTCGCACATGCTCCTCTTCGGCGTCTTCAACATAAACAACGACGCGCTCAACACGGCCGTCCACGTCCTCATCCTCGTGCTGATCGTGGTGTGGGCGGCGCTCGTCTTCTGGACGTTCGCCGACGCGCGGCGGCGGATCGACGACCCGATGCTGGTCGGCTGCGCGACGCTCGCGGCGCTGTTCCCGTTCGTGGGGACGATCATCTACACGATCGTCCGGCCGCCGGAGTACCTCGACGACGTGCGCTTGCGCGAGCTCGAGATGCAGGCCGCCGAGGCCCGCCTCGTGCAGCTCGACTACGAGCTGTGCCCGCACTGCGAGTACGAGGTCAAGCCCGACTACCTGCGCTGCCCCAGCTGCATGCGCAAGCTCAAGGAGCGCTGCCACTCCTGCGGCAAGGCGGTCGACCCCGCCTGGCGCCTGTGCCCCTACTGCGAGGCCGAGACGAGCGCGACGCCGCCCGCGTCGCGCGGCCGCCGGCGCCGGCGCGGCTCCACGACGTCCGAGGACGCCGCGGCCGAGGCGCCACCGCAGTCCTCACGCTGAACAACGACACACGGAGACCGCTTTCATGGACCGGACCCTGATCCTGGTGAAGCCGGACGCGTTCGCGCGCAACCTGACCGGCGAGATCGTCGCGCGCTTCGAGCGCAAGGGCCTGCGCATCGCCGGGCTGCGCCACATGACGCTCGACCGCCAGACGGCCGAGCAGCACTACGCCGAGCACCAGGGCAAGCCGTTCTTCGAGGAGCTCGTGTCCTTCATCACCTCGGGGCCGCTGGTCGCGATGGTGCTCGAGGGCGACCACGCCGTGAAGGCCGCGCGTCAAGTGATCGGCGCGACCAACCCGCTGGAGGCGACCACCGGCTCGATCCGCGGCGACTTCGCCGTCGAGGTCGGGCAGAACATGGTCCACGGGTCCGACTCCGACGAGTCGGCCGAGCGCGAGGCGAACCTGTTCTTCCCGTGATCCTCGCATCCGCGTCGCCGCAGCGGCGCGCGATCCTCACGCAGGTGGGGCTGCCGTTCACGGTCGCGCCGACCGGCGTGGAGGAGGAGGCCCAGGGCGAGCCGCGCGCCGTGGCGGCCGAGAACGCCCGGCGCAAGGCGCTGGGTATCCGCCCCCGCCCGCCCCAGCTGGTGCTGGGCGCCGACACGCTCGTCGCGATCGACGGCGTGGTCCTCGGCAAGCCGCGCGACGCCGCGCAGGCGGTGGAGTACGTCGGGCGCCTGGCCGGCCGTGCCCACCAGGTCGTCGGAGCGATCGCCCTCGCGCGCGAAGGTGCGGTCGTGGCGGAGGCCGTCGAGGTGACCGACGTGGTCTTCCGCGCGCTCGCGGCGCACGAGGTCGAGGCCTACGTGGCGCTCGGGGAGTGGGACGGCCGGGCGGGCGGCTACGCCATCCAGGGCGCCGGCGCCGCACTCGTCCGCAGCATCTCCGGCGACTACTCCAACGTCGTCGGACTGCCGCTCGCGCGGCTGCTCGACCTCCTGCCGCTCGGCGGGTTGCAGGACGTCTTCGCGACGTAACGTCGCCGAAGGCGAGCGCGAGCGGTATCGTCGCCGAAGGCGAGCGCGACGCAGGAGCGTCTCGCCTGGCAGGCGAAACCGATCTTCGCTCCTGGCAGGCGAAACGGCTCTTATAGACTTCCGCGTTCCGCGCCCGCCCGGGCGCTCCTCTCCATGGGCTTCTTCTCCTACCTCACCGGCTTCGGCGGTCGTGACATGGCCGTCGACCTCGGCACCGCCAACACGCTCGTGTACGTTCGCGGGCGCGGCATCGTGCTGTCCGAGCCGTCCGTGGTGGCGATCGACTCGCGCACCGGCGAGGTGCACGCCGTCGGGATCGAGGCCAAGCGCATGCTCGGCCGGACCCCGGGGACGATCTCGGCGATCCGGCCGCTCAAGGACGGCGTGATCGCCGACTTCGACGTGACCGAGGAGATGCTGCGCCACTTCATCCAGAAGGTGCACCAGAACCGCTGGGCGCACCCGCGCGTGG
>JBPCNM010000052.1:0-2541 GCA_051001255.1 Solirubrobacteraceae bacterium | reverse complement strand
AGCCCGCTCGTCCCGGGCGTATCGTCGCCCTCCTCCCCCAGGATCGCGTCCCCGGGCCGGGCGGCTTGGAGGCGCGCGCGGATCAGCCGCTCCGTGCTGACGTCGGCCTCGGAGACGGGATCGGTCGGCGTGCTCTTGGCGCTGACCTCGAGCGTCCGCCCGAACGCCTCCCGCAGGCCAGCGCCCGCCTCGTGGGCGGCGCCGGTCGCGAGCGCGAGCAGCTCGTGGGACAGGCCCACGCGGCGAGCGTTGGCCGGCGGTCGAGCGCCCTGGTGGGCGAGGTCGTCGGCGCCCACAAGCCGGGACCCTAGCGTCCGCCCCGGCCCGTCTCGTGGCTCGGGGCATGCGGCGCGACCCAAGCGCCGGCTACGCTCGCGCGAGCTCGACGAAGTGGTCGAGCGCCGCCGGGTTGGCCAGCGAGTCGCGGCTCGCCGCCTGCTCGGCCGGCTGGCCCATCAGGATCCGCTTGACCGGCACCTCGAGCACCTTGCCCGACAGCGTGCGTGGGACTTCGGCGATCGCCTGCACCTCGCTGGGCACGTGGCGCGGCGAGCAGTCCTCGCGCACGCGCCTGCGGATCTCGCCGACCAGAGCGTCGTCGAGCTCCGCGTCCTCGCGCAGCACGACGAACAACGGCATCCAGTTCTCATCGCCCTCGCGCGGCACGTCGACCACCAGCGCGTCGACGACCTCGGGCACGGCCAGCACCGCGCGGTAGATCTCGCTCGTGCCCATGCGGATGCCGCCGCGGTTGATCGTCGAATCCGAGCGCCCGTAGATCACCGCCGTCCCGCGCTCGGTGATGCGGATCCAGTCGCCGTGGCGCCAGACGCCGGGGTAGTGGTCGAAGTAGGCCTCGCGCAGGCGCGCGCCGTCCTCGTCGTCCCAGAACGACAGCGGCATCGACGGCATCGGCTGGGTCAGCACGAGCTCCCCCACCTCCTCGATCACCGCGTTGCCCTCCTCGTCGAACGCGTGCACGTCGGCGCCGAGCGCGCGCGCCTGCAGCTCGCCGAGGTGGACGGGCAGCACGGGGCAGCCGCCGACGAACGCGGTGCACACGTCGGTCCCGCCGGAGGTGGAGAACAACCACGTGTCGCGCCCGACGTGGTCATAGACCCACGCGAAGCCCTCCGGCGCCAGCGGCGAGCCCGTCGACCCCATCGCGCGCAGCTTCGACAGGTCGCGGCCGGCGGCCGGCTCGATCCCCGCTTTCATGCACGACGCGATGTAGGAGGCGCTCGTGCCGAAGCACGTCGTCTGCGACTCCTCGACGAGATCCCACAGCCGGTCGAGGTCCGGCGTGCCGGGGTTGCCGTCGTAGAGCACGATCGCGCTGTCGGTGAGCAGCACCGAGACGAGGAAGTTCCACATCATCCAGCCGGTCGTGGTGAACCAGAGCACGCGATCGCCGTCGCGCGCGTCCAGGTGCAGGTACATCGTCTTGAGGTGCTCGAGCAGGATCCCGCCCTGGCCCTGCACGATCGCCTTGGGCAGGCCGGTGGTGCCGGAGGAGTAGAGCACCCAGAGCGGGTGGTCGAACGCCACCGGCTCGAACTCCAGCTCGAGCGTGCCCAGCAAGCCGTCCTCCCAGCCCGAGCCGTCGAGATGCCCGAGCCGCACGACGGGCGCGCCGATCTCCTCACCGATCGCCTCGACCGCGGCGCCGCGGTCGAAGTCCTTGCCGCCGTAGCGGTAGCCGTCGATCGCGAGCAGCAGCTTCGGCTCGATCTGGCCGAAGCGGTCGGACACGCTGCGCGCGCCGAACTCCGGCGCGGCCGAGGACCACACGGCGCCCAGCGACGCCGTCGCGAGGAAGGCGGCGATCGTCTCGGGCACGTTGGGCAGGTAGGCGGCGACGCGGTCGCCCGGGCCGATCCCGCGCGCCCGCAGGCCGGCGCGGATGCGGCCGGTCCGCTCGCGCAGCTCGCCCCAGGTCCACTGCTCCAGCCCCCGCAGCTCGGAGGCGTGCAGGATCGCCACGCGCTCGTCCGGCTTGCCGCGGAACAGGCGCTCGGCGTAGTTCAGGCGCGCGCCGGGGAACCACACGGCCCCCGGCATCGACGCGTCCGCGAGCACCTCGTCGAACGCGCCGCCCGCCTCGTAGCGCTCCCAGATCGCCGCCCAGAACGCCGGGACGTCGTCGACCGACCAGCGCCACAGCGCGGCGTAGTCCTCCGCGCCGCGCTCGGCCATGAAGCGTGCCATGTCGGAGCGCTCGCGCAGGTCGGCGGGTGGCTCCCACAGCAGCGTCCCCGGCTCCATGGCGGACGATCCTATCCTCCGGCCACGCTCCGGCACGTCGCCCACGAGACCCGCCCTCCGGGCCGCGAAGCCGCGTGCGCCTCCGTGACCGATCCCTCGGGCCACCGGGTCGCGGTCATGTCGTCGCCCCCGCCGGTAACGCGCTCGCATGGCTGACAAGAAACCGGATCCGATGGACGTCCCGCGCGTGCTCGACGCCCTCAACCACGCGCTGCGCCTGCAGCAGCGCTCCGTGCTGCAGTTCACGATGAGCGCCGGCAGCATGCTCGGGCTCGA
>JBPCNM010000051.1:0-5610 GCA_051001255.1 Solirubrobacteraceae bacterium | reverse complement strand
CCGGCTTCGAGGATGTCCGCCAGCGCCGCCGCCGGCTGGCCGCGCATCAACGCCAGCCGCCCGCGCGCCCCGGTCACCAGGGCTTGCATGATCGTCTGCGACCACCGAGGATCGCCGTCGACCGAGGCTAGCGTGCGCTCGGCGGCGTGGAGCTCGCCCCGCTCCATCAGCGACCACGCGAGCTGCATGTGCACCGCCGGTAGGAACTGCTCCCAGCCGTAGCGGGACGCGTCGATTGCCTGCTCGAGATCGGCGATCGACTCGACCACGCGACCTCTATAGAAGCCACCGAACGCCCGCAGGTAGCTCGCGTTCGCGAAGCCCCACACGGAGCCGCGCCGGCGAGCGTCCTCGAATCCCGCCTCGATGTGGCGGTCCTGCTCGTCGAACTCATCGCACCAGCCAAGGTCCCCCACGGTGAGAAACCAGATCATGCCGTCGGAGGTCTCCTCTTCGAGCAGGCGGTTGCCCGACAGGGCGTGCAGGGCAAGGGCGACTGCGTGCTCGCGGTCCTCGCCGGCGAAGACGAGCTGCTCGGCTGCGTGAGCGAGCAGCACTCGCTCGCCGTGGGTCGCGACGTCGTCGCCGCGCGTGAGCAGCTCGCGCATGTGCGCCAGCGCGAGCGGGCGCAGCCCGGGATCCAGGCGGGCGACCGTCGCCCAACCGGCGCGTAGGTCGGCTTCCAGCTCGGCGTCTGCGCCGGCGGCGTCCCGCCGGCCCTGCTCGAACACCTCCGCGGCCTCCTCCAAGCGCCCGTTGGCATACAGCGTGCGGCCGAGCTCCAGGCGGATCCGCGCCCGCTCGACGGCGTCGCCGGCCAGCTCCGCCGCGGCGGTCAAGTGCTCTGCCGCTTCGGGCCCGCCGCTCAGCGCCTCGGCTCGACCGAGCGCGACCAGCACGCCGAGGCGTTGGTTGCCGGTCGGCGGCTCTTCGAGCGCACGGCGGAGGTAGCGGGCGGCCATCGCGGGCTCGCCGTCGGCCACAGCGCGCCGAGCCGCCGCACGGAGCAGGGAAACGCTCTCCTCGTCGGCCGACGCCGGCGCTGCGAGGAGGTGGGCGGCGACTCGCTCCGCGGGCGCGCCGGCCGCTTGGAGGACGGCGGCCGCCCGCCGGTGCGCTAGCGCCCGCCGCGCCTCGGGCATGTCGCCGTACACGCCGGCCTGCAGCAGCGGATGGGCGAACGCCAACGAGGTAGGGCACACCACCATGAGGCCCGCGGCGTCGAGCGCGTCGGCCGCGTCGACGGCGGCGCCGAGGTCGAGCTCCGCGAGCGCCGCGGCATGGCTGAGCGTCGCGTCCTCCCCGAGCACGGCGGCAGCACGGCTGAGCGCCTGCGCCGGCTGTGGCAGCCGGGCGACCCTGGAGGTGATCGAGCGAACCACCGATTCCGGGGCGAGGTCCGCAGCGCTGCGCGCGGCTACCTCCGTGAGCGCGACGCCCTCGGCCTGGAGTCCCTGCAGGAGCGAAAGCGCCAGGAACGGGTTCCCGCCCGTGGCGTCGTGGCATGCAGCGCAGAACCGCGCGCCTGCTTCCGGGGCACGAGCGCGGATCAGCGCGTCGGTGGCCGGCCGGCTGAGCGGCTGCAGCCGGAACACCCGGGCGAGGCGGTGCCCGGCGAGCCGGGCAAGCAGGTCCTGCGGGGCGTCGGGCTCACCCTCGCGGATCCCGACGACCACTGCGACCCGGAGGTCGTCGAGGCGCTGCGCGAGATACAGGAGGAACCCGAGCGAGGAACGGTCGGCCCAATGCGCATCATCGACGCAGAGCAGCAGCGGCGAGCGCTCGGCGAGGTTCGCGGTAAGCCAGTAGAGCCCGTGGTAGAGCGGGAGCGCGGTCACCGCCTCGCGCGTCTCCGGTGCGCTCACTTCGAGCACGGGAGCGGCATGGGCGGCCGCACCTGCCAGCAGCGCGTCGCGCTCGCGCCCGTCCGCGCCGCGGAGGGGCGGCTCGAGGAGCTGTCGCGCCACCCCGAACGAGATCGTGCCCTGGATCTCTCCGGCGGTCGCCGACAGCACCTGCATCGCGTCCGCGTCCGCACGTCTCCGCGCCGCGGCGAGCACCGGGTCTTGCCGATGCCCGGCGCGCCCTCCAACACGATCAGCCCGCCGCACCCGGCTCGCGCGCGCGTCAGCAGCTCATCGAGGCCGTGGAGTTGGGCACCGCGTTCCAAGAGGCCGGGCGCGCCTGTCGCCGCCGGTTCCGCCATCGACTCGATCGTGCACTCCCCCCGTCCGACGCGGCAAGCATACGCTCGGGGCGTCGGTTCCGCCACGCGCACGAGCGCTTCCGGTCAGCCCCGCTTGCGCGCAGCCTCAAGCCGTGCGTCGCGCGCGGCGCTGGAGCCAGGCCATCCACGCTGTGACGGCGCCGGCGGCCGCCAGCCACGCCGGCAGCCGCAGCCCCTCCGCGAGGTCCATCCCGAGCGCGTCCGCCAGCCAGCGTGGAGGCGGGAAGGTCGCGGAGGTGTCGCCGGCGAGGCAGACCGCCGCGAGCGCTCCGACGATCGCCAGGTGCCCCACGAGCACGAAGGTGACCAGGCCGCCGCGGTGGCGCACGTCCGCGGCCGCCACGAGCGACAAGGCGCCGAACAGGACGTCCTTGGAGAACGAGTTCACCGCGTAGGGCCGGGAGTCGGGGGTGCCCGCGAACACCTCCACGAAGTACAACACCGCCTGCACCGCGAAGTAAGCCGCCAGTAGGTGAAGCGCGAGCTGGAACTGCCGTTCGGCGCGCGTCGTCGGGGCCTGGGGCGGGCCCACCGACGAAGTCATCAGCCATTCCCGCATCGTCAGCACCGTAGACGGGCGGTGACGGTCCCGGGAGGAACCGCCACCGCCGCGCCGCATCACGCCGCCGCCGGCCTCAGCCGCGTCGCGAAGATGTGCTCCGCGAGGGCCGTCCCGGACAGGAAGCCGTGGTCGCCGTCCCACTGGAAGTGCACGCCGAGGTAGATCCGGCTGCGAGCGTTCTCCCGTGCCGCCTCCGTGAAGCTGTTGAAGGCACGCGTCACCCCCTGCGCCAGCGGGTGGGGATCCTCCGTGGTCGCCGTGAACGTCACGTTGTCCGTTCCGAAGTACAGCCGCATGATGCCCGCGTGGGCCGCTCCGAACGTGGCGTGACCGGACACGTAGGCCGGGAAGGACGGCGAGAAATGCGTGCCGTCCGGCTTCTGTGACAGCGGCTCCCAGCTCGGGTCGGCCGACGTCCCGGGGTTGCCGTCGCTCGCGGCGAGCTGGATCGCCGTCTCGGGCCGCCACAGGTCGAGGTCGGTGCTGTACTTCGCGTCCCACGCGACCACAGCCGCGTCTGCCATCGCGAGCGCGACGAGCGCGAACAGTCGGGCGTTCTCCAGCACGTCCAGGTTGCGCTGGTCCGACACGATTTTCGTGATCTCGAACAGCTGGCCGGGCGGCTTGAAGGTGTCGTCGAGATCGTTGGCCCAGAAGAACGCGATCTCGGACTGCTCCGGCGTCCGCGTCGCCGATGTGCTCTCGCCCAGCTCCTGTACCTCCTGCAACTGCGCGGCGTACTCGGGGCTTCGCAACATCTCCGTCTTCGAGAGGTAGCCGCCCGGGCGCGGCGGGCGGAACTGGGAGCCCGAGGAGATGCAGAACGGCTTGACGCGCGGCCAGTTGGGGCTGGCGGCCGGATCGCCGTCCGTCGGCCGCCAGTCGCCGAGCTGGTTCCCGTTCACGTACGGCGTGTTGTCGTCGGCGCCGTCCGCGGTGCGGGCGTCGATCATCGCCTTCGCCGCAGCGCGGCCGACCGCCTTGCCGGCGGCGATCGCCGCGGACCCGCTCGGGATCGCGGAGACGGCGCTCGCCAGCTCGCCGGCGAGATCGACCGTCGTGTTCGGGAACGCCGTGGCGAGCGCGTCGTGCGCGGCGTACGCGATCGCCGCCTCGAGCGAGGCGGTCGGGCTCGCCGGCACGATGATGATGTACGGCTCGTGCGTCGGCACGATCGAGTTGACGGCGTCGTAGATCGCTCCGTGCATCATCGCGCCGCCGCGAGCGATCGGGCAAGGCGAGCCGCCGACCTCACGGATCACGTCGAGCAGTACGTCGTTCCAATGGGTCACCGCATCGGGCATGAGGTGTGGTCCTCCTGTTGCGACCGCGGCTGCGGCCTGGATTCTCTGGATAGAGGCGCCACGCAGCGGGCCTGATACAAACGGCCGACCGAGTATCAGTGAACGCCCTCCGTTCCTCTCACCTTGTGGATGTGCCGAGAACTCCACAAGTACCTCAGCGTCGCCCGGTGGGAGGAACCATGGCCTTGCTCGGGCTCACCCTCCTGTTGATCGTCCTTCTCCCTGTGCTGGTGGCCTGCGCGCTCGCCGCCGCCGCGCTCTGGGCGGTCGCCGGCCTGCTGCTCGACGCGGTGCGGTCCGCACGCGGCGAACGCTTCGCCGCGCGCGAGGCGCCGCGCGCGCCGGTTCTCGTGACCGCCGCGCCGGCGGTCGAGCTGGAGCCGGCGTCGTGACCTTCGTCGCGCACGCCAAGTGGTTCGTCGAGCCGGACGGGACGTACCCCGCCGATCAGGGCTTCCTCGCCGAGCCGCGCACGCTGGGGCTCGTCGTCTCAGCGGCAGGGATGACGGTCCTGTGGGTCCTCGCGACCCGCCGCTGGCCTGCCGCGCCGCTGGCGCTCGGGCACCTCGTCGACCGGGTGCCGCGACTGCTCGCGACGACCCTTGGCGTCTCGCTCGCGGCACTGGCGGCCGAGCGGAAGCTGCTCTCTCCCGGCGTCGCGCTCGGCGGCTCGCCGCCGGAAGCGGCTCTCGCGACGTTCGAGCTTCTCGTCGCGGCGTGGCTGATCGTCGGCGCGGGCCTGCGGGGCGCCGCCTTCGCGCTCGCCGGCTTGATCGCCGTCGCCGCGCTCGCGATCGGACCGGTACCGGTCCTCGAGAGCGGCGTCGTGGTGGGCATCGCGCTCTATCTCGCGCTGGCGCGGGAGGCCGGTGCCCGCGGGCACCGGGAAGGCGCGCGCGCGCTGCGCGTGACCCTCGGGGCTTCGCTGGTCGTCGTCGCCTTCACGGAGAAGCTGACGGGCCCGGCGGTTACGCAGGCCGTGATCCACGAGCACCCGTCCCTCAACGTGCTCGCCGCCGCGGGGCTGCCGTTCGGCGACCTCCGCTTCGTCGCCTTCGCCGGTGCGGCGGAGGTCTTCCTCGGGCTCGTCATCATGTCGGGCGCCGGGGCGCAGATGATCGCGCTCGCGGCACTGTTCCCGTTTGCGGCGACGGTGGCGGTGTTCGGGGTCCCCGAGCTCGTTGGCCACCTGCCGATCTACGGCGCACTTTGCGCCCTGGCGATCACCGGGTCCACCGCTGCGACGGGCGCGCAGCCCCCTCCGTACCGGGCAGCCGATGGCCCGGCGACGGATCTGACACATCGCGACGCCAAGCTACCCCGCTCGAAGCCAACCCAGATCGCGTTGACGGCGGCGCTGGACGGTGCGGCCGAGGCGCTCGACCGCCCGTGCCTGGCCCGGGCGACCGCCACCAAACCGGACGAAACAGCGGCCGGGCGCTAGATCGTCAGTCCCTGAGCGTGGCCAGGCGCCGCTTGAGCGCCGTGTTGAGGGCATTGCGCATCAGCCCCACCTC
>JBPCNM010000050.1:0-8395 GCA_051001255.1 Solirubrobacteraceae bacterium | reverse complement strand
ATCCGGCGCGCTCGAGCCGCTCGGGCTCGGCGTAGAGCTGAGAGTGCGGGACCGACCAGAAGTTGCCGACCGAGGCGGCCGCCGTGCGCTTGAGCTCATACGACGTCCCTTCGCCCAGCCGCTCGAGAGCTGCAGGATGGCGAGGCGACGCGGATGGTCATCGCCTACCGGCGGGAGGGCGGGCTGAGCGGGGACGATCGCCGCATCATCGAAGCCGACCGCCTCGCCTTCAACCGCGGGCCGCCCGCGGAAACGTCGCCGCTCACCGGCCCGGTCCTGTCGCGCGACGGCAGCGCGGCGCTCATGCAGGCCACCGTCACCTTCAGCGGCGATGACGAGGTCGTGCTCGACGCCGTCCAGGCGGCCCGGCGGGAGGTCTCTGACCCGGGCGGCGGGCTGCAGGCCAAGGTCAGCGGCCCGGCCGGGTTTCAAGCCGACGCCATCGCGGCGGGGCAATCGATCAACGGCACGCTGCTCGCCGCGACCGCCGGCCTGGTGTTCTTGTTGCTCCTGCTGATCTACCGCAGCCCGATCTTCTGGGCGCTACCGCTGCTCACCGTCGGCGCCGCCGAGTTGAGCTCGCGTGCGCTCGGCTACAGCCTGAGCGCGCTCGGCGTGACGATCAACGGCCAGACGGCCGGGATCCTGCCCGTGCTCGTCTTCGGCGCAGGCACCGACTACGCGCTGCTGCTCGTCGCGCGCTACCGCGAGGAGCTGCGCTTGCACGATGACAGGCACGTCGCGCTGGCGCGCGCCCTGCGCACCGCCGGACCGGCCATCCTGGCGTCCGGCCTCACCGTCGTCGCCGCGCTGCTGTGCCTCACGGTCGCCGACGTCGACGGCACCGCGAGCCTGGGCGCCGCCGGCGCCGCCGGCGTCGCAGTCGCGATGCTCACGCTGCTGCCCGCCCTGCTCGCCATCAACGGACGCTGGATCTTCTGGCCCTTCATCCCCCGGGCCGGGACTACTGGCCAGCCGCAGGAGCGCCGCCCCTGGCGGCGCCTCGGCGCCGCGCTGGCCCGCCGCCCGCGCGCGATCTGGGCGACCGCGAGCGCCCTACTCGCCGTCCTCGCCCTCGGCCTCACCGGCCTCGACGACGACCTCACCCGAGCCAACGCCTTCCGCGGCGACGTCGAGTCCGTCCAAGGCCAGCAACTGCTCACGCGCTCGTTTCCGGCCGGAACCAACGCCCCGACCGAAATCGTCGTACCCGACCCGCGCCGCGCGCCGGCCGTGGCCGACGCCGTCGCCGACGTCCGCGGCGTGGTCGGCGTGCAGCAGTCCGACCGAGGCGCGCCCGGTGTGCTGCTCAACGCCGTGCTCGACCGCGACCCCTACTCGCCCGCCGCCTTGGAGCTCATCCCCGCCATCCGCGCGGCCGCCAAGCGTGCAGGAGGCGCCGGCACGCTCGTCGGCGGGGCCACCGCGATCGAGCGCGACTTGCGCGTCGCGTCCGCCCGGGACACCCGCCTGATCGTGCCGATCACCCTGGCGGTGGTGTTCCTCATCCTCGTCGGGCTGCTGCGAGCGCTGGTGGCGCCACTCGTCCTCGTCGCCACCGTGATCCTGTCGTTCGCGGCCGCGCTCGGAGTCGGTGTGGTCGTGTTCGACGTGATCTTCGGCTTCCCCGGCGCCGACCCCTCGCTGCCGATCCTCAGCTTCATCTTCCTCGTCGCGCTGGGCGTCGACTACAACATCTTCCTGATGGCCCGCGTGCGTGAAGAAACGCTGGCGCACGGTACGCGCGCCGGGATGCTGCGGGCTCGCGGTCACCGGCGGGGTGATCACCTCCGCCGGCATCGTGCTCGCCGGCACCTTCACCACCCTCACCGTGTTGCCCTTCGTCTTCCTCACCGAGGTCGGCTTCGTGGTCGCCTTCGGCGTGCTGCTCGACACGTTCCTCGTGCGCTCCGTGCTCGTGCCCGCGCTCGTGCTGGACCTCGACCGCCGGACCTGGTCGCCTTCGGCTCTGGGCCGCCGGAGCCCGACGAGCATGCGCGCAAGTCGCCTGCCCGGCCCCATGCTTGAGGTGCCGTGCCGTCCGCGATGACAGCACCGGGTTCAGGTGGTAGCGGCGTGAACGCAGCCGAGGACGAAACCCTGCGCGTCCGGACCGGCGGTGTGTGAATTCACACAGCCGGGTCTGCGGACCAGCGGACCGGCGGCCGCTTCACCGCCGGCTCGGAAATCCAGTAGGGTCCGGCGCGACCGCTGCTCTAACCCTTAGGAGGCGCCCCGTGGACACTCGCACGATCGCCATCATCGCGCTCGTCGTCGCTGTCGTCATCGCGATCCTCCTGCTCATCTGACCGGGGGTCGTTCAGCCGGTCGACCGCGCGCCGCTCCAGCAGTCGTGATCGAGGCTGGTCACGCCCCGATCGGCGGCCGCCGGGCTCTACCTAGGATGATTTCAGGAGACGCGCGACCGCCGCAGGATCGAGCGGATCGATGCGTGTGATACCGGTGACCTCGTCGAAGTCCCGGTCCGCGGTTGCCACGACGTCGATTCCATGAGCGAGACAGGTGCCGACGTGCAGCCGGTCGTTGGCTCCGAGCTGCGCCGCGTCGAGGGAGAGAGCGATGCGAAACGCCTGGTCGACGACGGGGAGCAGCGGCGTGAAGAGGGTGTAGGCGCGCTCCGCAAGGCCATCGAGGGCGCCGGCGCGCCCCGAGAGTTCGACGTGCCAGACCTCTTCCAGCACAGCGGTAGACGTCCGGCCGTCCGCCTGTCCGCCTGCGACCGCTTCGAGGATGGCCAGGCACGGCGCCCGCAGCGGACAGTCCACCGCGCTGTAGATCACCACGTTGGCGTCGACGAAGAACCTCAACGCGATCGGGAGCCCGGGACGCCGATGACGGCATCGCGTTCCCCATCGACGAGCCGATTCAGCTCTTCGGGTGACAGGAAGCGCCCGCTGGCGGCCCGTATCCCTTCGAGCGCCGCCTGACGCTCGGCCTCACCGACGTGGCCGAGATGCGCATCGACCGCCTCCCGGATCAGTCCTCCAACAGACAGACCACGGCGCTCGGCCTCTGACTCAAGGCGACGACGTTGATCCTTGCTGACGAGGATCTGCAGACGCTCCTTGAGCATGTGCACAGCATACACATGCCTGGCCCGCTCCTCCGCGGTCAGTCCGGCTCGACGATCAGGAAGCGATTCCCGTCGATGTCGCGGAAGAAGAACTGCGGCGGCACGGGATCCCCGACCGTGGCCTCGATCGAGACGATCCCGGGCCTGCGCTTCCCCGTGCGCGCGATCTCCGCGTCCACCTCCACACCTCTGGCGCGGAGGGTTGCGTGATCAGCCTCGATGTCCTCCGTCGCGAACGCGCAATGCGTCTCGTCGCCGCCCGCGGACCCACCCTCGCTCGGCGGGACCAGCGCAATCGTGTTCGCCGCGCCCGGCGGGGCGACCTCGATCCAGCGACTGCCCCCGCCGTAGGGGAAGTCGGCGCGCTTCTCGAATCCGAGCTTGTCGAGGTAGAACTCGAGCGCTCGGTCCTGGTCGGCAACCGGGACGAACACGGCCCCAACCTGGCTGATACGGGTGGTGTTCTCGGTGTCGGTCATCCTTTGCTCCTTCGCGTGGTTGCGGGTTCTAGCCATGCGGTCAGCACGCCTCATCGGCCACGACCGGCACGCCGCTCGCGGTCGCCGGGCGGCGCCCGGAAAGCGCCAGCGACACCAGCGCACCCACCAGCGCGAGACCCGCCGACACGCCGATCGCGGGAGCGAACCCGTCGGTGAACGCCGCTGCCGACGCGTAGCTGCCCGCACCGGAGAACACCGCCACGGCGGCCGCGATCCCGAACACGCCGCCGAGCTCGCGCAGCATGCTGTTGGCCCCAGCGGCGGCGCCCACCGACTCGGCCGGCACCGCCCGGACCACTGCGCTGGCGGCGGGCGGGATGGCGGCCGAGCCGCCCAGGCCGGCCACCATCAGCGGCACCACCAGCTCTCCGTAGGCCATGCCCGGCTCCGCGATCAGGGCGATCCAGCCCATGCCGATGGCCTGCAGCACCAGTCCACCGGCCAGCAGCGGGCGGTCGCCCACGCGGTCGGCCAGGGCGCCGGCGATCGGCGCCACCAGGAACAGGCTGGCGGTCCAGGGCAGCAGGTGCAGGCCTGCCTCCAGCGCGTCGTAGCCCAGGCCGACCTGCATGAACTGCGCGAAGAAGAACACTCCGCCGAACATCGAGCCGAACAGGCAGAACACGGCGGCGTTGCCCGCCGAGAAGCCGCGTCGGCGGAAGAACCGCATCGGCAGCATCGGCTCCGCCGCGCGCCGCTCCCAGGCGACGAACGCGGCGATCAGACACAGGCCCAGCGCCAGCGCGCCGGACACCTCGAGGCTCGACCAGCCGGCCTGGTTGCCGCGCACCAGCCCCCAGACCAGGCCCAGCGCTCCCACCCCGACGAGCACCAGACCGGGCACATCCAGCGGTGCCCGCCGGGTCCCGCTGCTCTCCTCGATCCGCGCCAGCACGAATGGCAGTGCCACCGCGCCGATCGGCACGTTGATCCAGAAGATCCACTCCCACGACAGCCCCTGGGCCACGGCCCCGCCCAACGTCGGGCCGCCCAGGACGGCCAGTCCGGCCGCGCCCTCCAGGATCCCGATGGCCGATCCGCGCCGCTCGGGCGGGTACGCGGCGCTGACCAGCGCCAGCGCCAGCGAGAGCACCAGCGCGGCGCCAACGCCCTGCACCCCGCGGGCGGCGATCAGCCAGCCCACGTCGGGCGACAGCGCGCAGGCCGCCGACGAAACCGTGAACAGCGCCAGGCCGGCCGCAAACAGGCGGCGGCGGCCGAAGCGGTCGCCCAGTGCCGCGGCCGGCAGCAGCAGCACCGCCAGGCTCAAGTTGTAGGCGTTGACCGTCCATTCCAGTTCCTCGACGGAGGCAGCCAGGTCCTCGCGGATCGTGGTCAGCGCGGTCGACACCACAAGCGTGTCCAGCGCCACCATCAGCGACGCGATCGACGTCAGGGCCAGGACCCATGTTCTCTTGCGCGATTCCACGGCGGTGCACTCCTCTCGGTCGTTGCACGGTCTTGGTTATGCAGACCGGCCGTGGAACGGAAAGGAATCGGCGGCTAGTGCCCCGTCTCGCAACAATCGACCCGAAATGACGCGCGTCGATCACCGACATGCTGCGCACTGTCTCGGCCTGCGGCCTCGCCACCGGCTTCGCCTCGCGACCACTTGAAATCCCAGAGGGATTCCTGCGGGTCTGCGTCCTTGCCTGTCGGCGCCGCCGTACACCCTTTCGGGCCGATGGTTACGAGACGGACCACTAGTGGGCGGCGCGGCCGCCGACGGTGGTGCCGTGGTCGCCGCGCCCCGCGACCGCGCGGTAGATGCCAAGCACGATCATGGTGCCGACGACGGCGCCGATGATGCCGCCTAGGTCGAACTTGTCCGAGTCGCCGATGCCCAGCACCGTCGTGAACAAGAAGAAGCCGACGAGTGAGCCGATGATGCCGACGATCACCGTGCCGACGAAGCCCATCGGATCGGGGCCGGGCAGGAGCAGCCGCCCGAGGTAACCGGCGATGATGCCGATCACGATGGCGGCGATGATCATTCCGAGCATGGGTCTGGGAGTCCTTTCGTTGGATGCCTTCCCTGCTGCGGTGATACCCAAGGACGGATGCATCGATGCTTGCCGGGCCGGAGGACATCCGAATACACCGACGAGGCGCGGCTCGAGGGGGCCAGCCATGAGGATGGTGCAGGACGCCCGGCGGCGGGTGGCGACCGTCGACGAGGCGCGGGCGGTGCTCGCGTGAGCGGCCCGCTCGAAGGCGTCCGGGTCCTGGACCTCTCGCGCCTGTTGCCGGGCGGCTACTGCTCGCTGCTGCTCGCCGACTACGGCGCCGACGTGCTCAAGGTGGAGGACACCGCGCTGGGCGACTACATCCGCTGGGCGCCGCCGCACCACGCCGGCGCCGATCCGAGCGCCGCCTCGGCCCGGTTCCTCTCGCTCAACCGCGGGAAGCGCTCCATCAGGCTCAACTTGAAGGTGAGCGATGGCCAGGAGGTACTGATCCGGCTGGTGCGTGAGCACGACGTGCTGTTGGAGTCGTTCCGGCCCGGCGTGCTCGACCGCCTGGGTGTCGGCTACGCGCAGCTGCGCGAGGAGAACCCCGCCCTCGTGTACTGCGCGATCACCGGCTACGGCCAGCACGGCCCCGACCGCGGGCGGGCCGGGCACGACATGAACTACCTCGCCCGCGGCGGCCTGCTCGGCCTCACCGGCGAGCGGGACGGCCCGCCCGTGCTGCCGGCCGGCCAGGTCGCCGATCTCGGCGGCGGCGCGCTGATGGCGGCGTTCGGGATCCTCGCCGCGCTGCACGAGCGCGAGCGCTCCGGCGTGGGCCAGCTCGTCGACGTCTCGATGACGCGCGGGGCGCAGAGCTGGCTGGCGATGGTCGCCGCCCGCTTCTTCGCCGACGGCGCCGTGCCGCGGCGCGGCGAGCTCGAGCTGGCGGGCGGCCTGGCCTGCTACCGGCCGTACGCGTGCGCTGACGGCTGGGTCACGCTGGGCGCGCTGGAAGCGAAGTTCTGGCGCGCGCTGTGCGCGGGCCTGGGGCGCGAGGACCTCCTCGACCGTCAAATGGACCCGGCGGTGGTCGGCGAGCTCGAGCCGGTCTTCGCCGCCCGCACCCGCGCCGAGTGGGCGGCCTTCGACGACGCCCACGGCTGCTGCGTGGAGCCGGTGCTCGACCTCGACGAGGCGCTCGCCCGCTCCCCGGAGGCGGTCGTCGAGGTCGACCAGCCCGGCGCCGCGGCGCCCGTGCGGCTGCTCGGCCCGCCGGTCGTCATGTCGCGCACGCCGGCCGACGGCACCCGGCCCGGCCCCGCCCTGGGCGCCGACACCGACGCCGTGCTGGCCGCGCTGGGCTACGACGCCGCCGCCGTCGGGCGGCTCAAGGCGGCGGGCGCGGTCGCCGGGCCCGGGGGCGTGCCGGAGGGCAGCTTTCTGGCATGAGCTGCTCGCCCGACGTTGCCGTGGTCGCGCGCCTCCGCGCGAGCCGCTGCGCGAGCTGACCGGCGCGATGCACTCCACGATGCTGCTCGAGGAGCTGCGCTGCGTCACCAGCGGACACGATGGCGCTCCATGACGCCCCAACCCGCGCGCAGCGGGCCCGCCAGCGGCAGCGCGCCCGCGAACGCGCCGAAGGGCTGCTCGTAGTCGGAGGCGATCAGCAGCAGGTTCTCCCTGCGGGCGCGGGTCGCGATCGCGCTGAAGCGCAGGTCGCCGACTCCGTCGAGGCCGTGGAACGGCTGTGGCGCGACGTGGCGCGGCGACCCGTCGAGCCAGATCGCGCGCTCCGAGCCCTCGACGCCGTCGTGCAGCCCGTCGACGAGGTTCCAGGTCACCGGGCGGCCGTCGGCCAGCTCCCCGGCGCCGGCCGACCACCACCACGACATCGTGCGCGCATGGCGGCCTGCCGACTCGTCGATCAGCCCCGGCAGGTCGACGGGCCGGCCGAGCGCGCCGCCGCGGACTTGCGCCGGCCGCTTGCGCGTCCAGATTGCGCCGGTGCTCACCTCCCACGGCGCGCCCGGCTCGAGCTCGAGGTCGAGCACCCCGCGCACGCGGATCCGCTCCGGCGTGACGTCGACCGGCCCGGCCCGCCGATAGGTGCGCTCGTGCAGCCGCTCCCCGTCCCACACCGCCCACCACGACGTGCGCGCCGGGCCGATGCGTGCGCTGGCGGCGCACAGCATCAGCTCGGGCCCGAAGGCTCCGACCCAGGTCCACGCCTTGTGCATCGGCATGGCGGGTATCCTCGCCGGTCCAGGGATTGACTGACGGGTCAATCTGCAGCGAGGAGAGGATCGTCATGCGCGCCGCAGCCGTGCAGCTCAGCTCGACCCCCGATCGCGACCGCAACCTCGAGGCGGCCGACCGGCTGACCCGCGAGGCGGCCGCGCGCGGCGCCGGGCTGGTGGTCCTGCCCGAGAAGTGGCCTGTGCTCGGCACGCCCGAGCAGACCGCCGCCGGCGCCGAGCCGCTGGACGGGCCGGCGCTCAGCTGGGCCCGGAGCACCGCCCGCGAGCTGGGCATCGACCTCGTGGCCGGCTCGATCGCCGAGCGCGTCGACGGCGCCCGGCGCGGCGCCAACACGAGCGTCCACATCGGCCCCGACGGCGAGGACCGCGCCCGCTACCGCAAGATCCACATGTTCGACGTCGAGGTCGGCGGTCGCACGTACCGCGAGTCCGAGCACGAAGCGCCGGGGGACGAGATCGTCGTCGGCGAGCTCGCCGACGGCAACGGGGTGGGGTTGTCCATCTGTTGCGACCCGCGCTTCCCCGAGCTGTCGCGCATCCTGGCCGTCCGCGGCGCCACGGTGCTCACGGTTCCGGCGGCGTTCACGGAGA
>JBPCNM010000049.1:0-3248 GCA_051001255.1 Solirubrobacteraceae bacterium | reverse complement strand
GCCGGTGAGCCGGTTGAACATGTCGGCGACGTCGGCGCCGAGCTGCTCGTCGCAGGTGAGCAGGCCGAAGTCGGTGTACAGCCGCGCCGTCGTCGGGTGGTAGTTGCCGGTCCCCACATGCACGTATTGGCGCACGCCGTCGCCCTCGCGCCGGATGATCAGGATGCACTTGGCGTGCGTCTTGAGCGTCGGCAGCCCGTAGACGACGTGCACGCCGGACTCCTCCAGCGCGCGCGCCCAGCCGATGTTCGCGCGCTCGTCGAAGCGCGCCTTGAGCTCCACGAGGCAGACGGCCTGCTTGCCCCGCTCGGCCGCGCGGATCAGCGCCGGGACGAGGGGCGAGTCGTCGCTCGTCCGGTACACGGTCTGCTTGATCGCCAGCACCTTGGGGTCGGCGACCGCGTGCTCGACCAGCCGCTCGACCGAGGTGTTGAACGAGTCGTAGGGATGGTGGACCAGGATGTCGCCCTTGCGCATCGCGGCCAGCACGTCGGGCTCTTCGTCTTCGTCGGGCTGCAGGCGCGGCTGCGTGACCGGGCTCCACGGCGCGTCGCGCAGGTCGGGGAAGCCCGGGACGTGCACGACGTCCCACAGGTCCTTGAGGTCGAGCAGCCCGTCGACCTCGAACAGCTCGCCTTCGTCGATGTCGAGCGCGCGCACCAGCGGGTCGCGCAGGCGCCGGCTCATGCCCGTGCCGACCTCGACTCGCACGACCTCGCCGAAGCGCCGGCGGCGCAGCTCCTGCTCGACCGCGCGCAGCAGGTCGTCGGCCTCGTCGGAGACCGTGAAGTCGGCGTCGCGCGTGACGCGGAAGACGTCGCAGTCGACGATCTCCATGCCGGGGAACAGCGTGTCGAGATGCTTGCCGATCAGGTTCTCGAGCGGCACGAACGTGCGCCCGTCGCCGATCGGCACGAAGCGCGGGAGCATCTCCTTGGGCACCTTCACGCGCGCGAACGTCTCCTGCTCGGTCTGCGGGTCGCGCACCAGCACGGCGAGCGAGAGCGAGAGGTTGGAGATGTAGGGGAACGGCCGCCCGAGCCCGACTGCGAGCGGTGTGAGGACCGGGAAGATCTGGCGCCTGAAGCGCTCGTCGAGCGCGCCGCGGTGGCGCGCGTCGACCTCGTCGCAGGTCTGGATCCGGATGCCGTGCCCGGCCAGCGCCGGCCGCAGGACGCGGTCCAGGCACTCGGTCTGGCGGCGCGTCTGCTCGCGCACCGCGGCGCCGATCGCGTCGATCGTCTCGGTCGGGCTGCGGCCGTCCTCGCGCGGCTTTTCGATCCCCGCGTCGACGTACTCCTGCAGCCCGGCCACGCGCACCATGAAGAACTCGTCGAGGTTGTTCGAGTAGATCGCGCAGAACTTCACCCGCTCGAGCAGCGGCACCGAGTCGTCCTCGGCGAGCTGGAGCACGCGATCGTTGAACTGCAGCCACGACAGCTCGCGGTTGAAGTAGAGGTCGGTGCCGCCGAGGTCCGGGGCGGCGGAGGGCGCTTCCGGCTGCTGCAGATCCGTCACGGGCTCCGGATGCTAACGCCGCGGCTGGTTGTGAACGTCGGCGCGCTCGCCGACCGCGTATTCGAGCCGGGCGCGGAAGCCCTTGCGCTCGTAGTCGCCCCACAGCTCTCCGAAGCGGTCGAACAGCAGCAGCCGGCGGGCGCGCAGGTGCGCCTGCAGCGCCGCGAGGCCGGCGTGGTCACGGGCGTGCGGCGCCGTCTTGAGCAGCGCCGGGTCGAGCTCGGACGCGTCGCCCGCCGCCTCGCGCAGGGCGGCCGCGTCGGCCGCCAGCAGCCGCTCGGCGAACGCCACGGTCTCCGGGACCTGGACGTCGCAGTCGTGGATCTCCCCGAGCAGGTCCTGCAGCTCCTTGACGTGCTTGGTCGCCGTGCTCGCGTAGGGTCCGAAGCACGGGCCGGTGAGCTCGAGGATGTAGCGCAACCGCTTGGCGGCGATCCGCATGTCGTGCAGCGCGACGACCTCGCCGGGGTCGGCGGCCCTGGGCATGAACGCGCACAGCTCGTCCAGCCGCACGCGCACGATCCGCTCGGCGTTGTCGGCCAGCGCCGCTTCGGGCTCCAGGCCGCGGACCTTGCGCGCCTTCATGCTGGCTCGCCTCGCCCGGAGGCCTCGTCGTCGGCTGACTCCTCAGGTTCGGGCTCCGTGTCCGCGGCGTCGGCGAGCGCGAGCAGGCGGCCGTGCAGGCCGCGCTCGCGGGCGCGCTCGAGCTCGGCGGCGAGCAGCTCGTTGCCGCGCACCTGGCGCTCGCGGAGGTCCTCGACCAGGCGCGCGACCCCGGGGCGGTTGGCGGCGAGCAGCGCCTTGGAGAACGTCTGCAGCGCGTCGATGTGCACGTCGGGATCGCGCCGCTCGCCCAGCGCGTCCGCGAGCCGCTTGACGTCGCGCAGCACGCCCTTGAACTCGCTCGCGGGAAAGCACGGCCCGAAGATCTCGAGCACCGCGCGCAGCCGTCGCGAGGCGACGCGCATCGCATGCACACGCTCGATGTCGGTCGTGTCGAGCACGCCCTCGGCGTGGTCGAACAGCTCGCCCGCGCGGACGCGCACGATACGCGCGCCGGCGCGCCGGTAGGGCTCGGAGGGGACGACGTCGATGTCCTCGGCCTTGGCCATGATCACTCAGCTCCCGGCCGCCAGGTCGAGCACCACGCCCTCGCGCAACCCTCCGCGGCCGATCCGCAGCGGCATGCCGAGGCGCTGGGCGGCCGCGTCGAGCACCAGTATGCCCGCCGGCAGCAGCCGGGTCCGCTCCGGCGCCAGCGCGTGGCGGTCCGCCACGTCGGCGGCCGGTGCGCCGCACAGCACGCCGAGCGCGCGCTCGAGCGCCGCCGCGTCGAGCAGCGGCCCCACGAGGGTGGGCAGCGAGGCTGCGCTGCCGCCCACCGCCACGGCGTGGTCGGGCCTGGGGATCTCCACGCCGCCGAACGCCCGCTCGGCCTCCGCGCGCATCGTCGCGAGGTCGGCGGCCGTCGGCGGGTCGCCCTGGCAGCGGCCGGCGAGCGCACTCGATCCGATTCCGAACGACCGCTCCCAGCTGACGCCGGCGGCCATCGTCCCGACGGCGATCTCGCTCGACATGCCGCCGACGTCGACCACGGCGACGATCCCGGCCGGGGCGGTCGCGAGCGTGCGCGTGGCGCCGGCGAAGGCCAGGCGCGCCTCGTCCTCGCCCGAGAGCACCGCGGCGTCGACGCCGGCACGCGCGCGCAGCGCGGCGAGCAGCGCGGCGCG
>JBPCNM010000048.1:0-4354 GCA_051001255.1 Solirubrobacteraceae bacterium | reverse complement strand
GCCGGCCTGGCCGGGTCCCGGGCGCGACCGGGCCCGCACCCCGATGCCCTGGAGCGCAGCGACGGGCGGCGGCTTCACGACGCCGGAAGCGCGGCCGTGGCTGCCCTTCGGCGACCTTGCCGCGGTGAACGTCGGCGACCAGCGAGACGATCGGGACTCGGTGCTGCGGCTCTGTCGCGACCTGATCGCCCTGCGCCGCCGGGACGACGACCTGCGCACCGGCGCCTACCGGCAGCTCGAGGCCCCCGACGGCGCGTGGGCGGTCGGCCGCGGTGCCCGAGCGACGATCGTGCTCAACCTGTCAGACGCTGCGATCCGCGTCACCGGACCGGAGGGAGCGATCCAGGTCGGGACGAACCGGGCCCGCGACGGGGAGCGCGTTGCCGGGACGCTCCAGCTGCACCCGTGGGAGGGCGCCGTGATACTCCCCGATTGATCAGCGGGCGGCGCCGGGCTCGGCCCCGCCGGCGTCCTCGGGACGCGCCGGCGGCGGCTGCTTGCCGCCGCGCCCGAACGCGCCGATCTTCTTCCACAGCGAGTCGGCCTTCGGCGGCACCACGAGCCAGATCAGCACGCCCACGGCGTTGAGCAGCAGACCGCTCGCGAGCCCGGGGCGCTCGCCGTAGCCCTTGCGATCGGAAAGGTAGGACGCCGCGATGGCGGATGCGAGCCACGTGAAGAGCAGCCAGAGCGCCGTGGACCCGAGCAGTGCGACGATGGTCATGGTCAGGTCCCCAGGTAGGCGTTCTGGACGTCCGGGTTCTCCCGCAGCGCCGCCGAGTCGTCCGCCAGCACGACCCGTCCGGTCTCCAGCACGTAGCCGCGCGTGGATACCTCGAGCGCGTAGTTGGCGTTCTGCTCCACCAGCAGGATCGTCGTCCCCTGCTTGTTGATCTCGCGCACCGTCTCGTAGATGCGGTCGACGAGAATCGGGGCGAGACCCATCGACGGCTCGTCGAGCAGCAGCAGCGAGGGGTCGGCCATCAGCGCGCGGCCCATCGCGAGCATCTGCTGCTCGCCGCCGGACATCGTGCCCGCGTTCTGGCGCTCGCGCTCGCGCAGGCGCGGGAACAGCTCCAGCACGCGCTCGAGGTCGCCCGCGATGTTGGCGTCCCGGCGCAGGTAGGCGCCGAGCTCGAGGTTCTCGCGCACGGTCATGCGCTGGAAGCAGCGCCGGCCCTCCGGCGACTGCGAGATGCCCAGGCGCACGACCTCCTGGGCGGGCAGGGTGGAGATCTCCTGGCCGCGGAAGCGGATCGAGCCCTTGCGCGGCGGGGTGAGGCCCGAGATCGAACGCAGCGTCGTCGACTTGCCGGCCCCGTTGGACCCGATCAGCGTGACGACCTCGCCCTCCTCGACGGTGAGCGAGACGCCCTTGAGCGCCTCGATCGACCCGTAGAAGGTGCGGATGTCCTCGACTTCCAGGAGCGGAGCCACGGCTTCAGCCCTGCTTTCCGAGGTAGGCCTCGACGACCCGCGGGTCGTGCCGGACGGCCAGCGGCTCGCCCTCGGCGATCTTCTCGCCGTGGTCGAGCACCGTAACCTGTTCGGACACGCCCATGACCACCTTCATGTCGTGCTCGATGAGGAGGATCGCCAGCTCCCGTTCGTCGCGCAGCTTGCGCATGAACTGGGTGAGCCGCTCGGACTCCTGGGGGTTCATGCCCGCCGTCGGCTCGTCGAGCAGCAGCAGCTTCGGGTCCGACGCCAGCGCTCGGGCGATCTCCACCCGCCGCTGGTCGCCGTAGGAGAGGTAGGACGCGGCGGCGTCGTGGTGACGTACGTCGACGCCGACGTAGGACAGCAGCTCATGCGCCTTCTCCCTCCCCTCCCGCTCCTCGCGCCGCACCCGCGGCGTGCGCAGGATCGAGCCGAACACGGTCGCCCGCATGCGCGCGTGCTGACCGACGAGGACGTTCTCCACGGCCGACATCGTCCCGAACAGCCGGATGTTCTGGAACGTCCGGGCGACGCCGAGCGCGGTGATCTGGTCTGGGCGGCTCCTCGTGACGTTCCTCCCGTCGAAGGTGACGGTTCCCAGCGACGGCTTGTACAGCCCGGTGAGCATGTTGAAGAACGTCGTCTTGCCCGCGCCGTTGGGGCCGATGATCGACACGATCGACTTCTCCGGCACGCGGAACGAGACGCCGTCCACGGCCGTCAGACCGCCGAACTGCTTGGTCAGGTAGTCGGTCTCCAGGACGGCGGCACCGCTGTTGAGGCGGTCCTGCTCGGCGGCGGCCTCGGGAGTGCTCATCCGCGCGTCTCCACGACCGTCTCGTGCTCGCCGGCCTCCAGGGACTCCCCGAACTCGGCCTGGTGGCGCTTCTCGGGTATCAGCCCCTGCGGTCGCAGCACCATCATGATCACCAGCAGGAAGCCGAAGATGCCGAAGCCCAGCTCGGTGAGATCGAAGTCCAGCCCGATCCTGCGCGGGACGTCGCTGAGCACGTCAGGGATCAGCCGGTTGTTGATGAACGACAGGGCGATCGCACCCAGTACCACCCCCCAGATCGAGCCGAGACCGCCGAGGATGATCATCGCCAGAATGAAGATCGAGAACGAGAACTCGAACTGGTCGGCGTTCACCGTGCCGACGAACGAGCCGATGAACGTGCCGGCCATGCCGCCGCATGCGGCGCCCATCGCGTACGCGAGCAGCTTCACGCGCACGGTCGGGATGCCCATGCTGACGGCGGCGACCTCGTCCTCGCGGATCGCGATCCACGCCCGCCCGATGCGCGAGTCGCGCAGGCGGAAGTTGACGAACAGCACGAACAGCGCGAGCGCCAACGCGGTCCAGTACCACGGCCGCAGGTTCAGCGTCGTGAACTGCTCGGCGAGCGGCAGGTCGAGCTTGTCCACCGGGTTGATGCCGGTCCGGCCGTTGGTGAGGTTGAAGTCGCCGATCCCGAAGACGCCCTCGTCGGAGTTGATCGCGATGCGACCGATGATCTCGCCGAACGCGAGCGTCACGATCGCGATGTAGTCGCCGCGCAGCCGCAGCGTCGGGAAGCCGAGCACCGCGCCCGCCAGCGCGGTGAGGGCCGCGGCGATCGGCAGGATCAGCAGCCAGTTGAGGTGGATGCCGGGCTGGGCTTGGAGGAACTCCGATACGCCGATGTGGATGTCGGAGCCCGTGAAGAAGCTCGAGCCGAACCAGCCCATCGTGTACGCGCCGATCGCGAAGAACGCGACGTAGCCGAGATCGAGCAGCCCGGCGAAGCCGACCACGATGTTGAGCCCGAGGGCCATGACCACGTAGTAGAGCGCCGCGGTCGAGTCTCCGATGAACGCGCTGCCGGAGTCGTAGAAGAGCGGCAGCAGGATCGCGCCCACGATCGCGACCGCGCCGATGATCGAGCTCAGCGGGAACCTACCGACCTGGCGCGGCAGCTTGATGCCGCGCGCGCGGGTGGCGGTGGCGGTGCTCATCCTGCCTCCCTCGTCTGCTCGCCGAGCAGCCCCTGGGGCCGGAACACGAGGATCAGCACGAGGTAGCCGAACACGATCGCCGGCGTCCACTCCGTGCCGATGCGGTTGTCGGAAAGCTGCTGGATGCATCCGATGATCAGGCCGCCGAGGATGGCGCCCCTGAGGTTGCCGATGCCGCCCATCACCGCCGCGGTGAACGCGATCAAGCCTGCGGTGAAACCGGCGAAGAACCACACGTCGGTCTGGTAGAGCGCGTAGATCAGCCCCGCGGCCCCGGCCATCAGGCCGCCGAGCAGGAACGTGAACGAGATCGTGGTGTCGACGTTGATGCCCATCAGGCGCGCGGCCTGCGGGTCCTGCGCCGTCGCGCGCATCGCGCGGCCGATCCGCGACCGCCCGATGAAGTTCACGAGGAAGAAGAACAGCGGCACCGTGACCACGAGGGCGAGCAGGTCGCCGTGGGTGATCGGCACGCCCAGGACGGTCGCGTACTGCGCCTGGGACGAGATCAGGTCGGGCACGCCGCGGTGCGAGCCGCCGAGCCACAGCAGGCCGACGTTCTGCAGGATGAAGGAGAAGCCGACGGCGGTGATCAACGGCGCCAGCTTCGGCGCGTTGCGCAGCGGCCGGTATGCGACCCGCTCGATCATGGTGTTCAAGACGCCGCACGCCACCATGGCGATCAGCAGGATCAACAGGAGCCCGAACACCAGGCCGAGCCCGCCCGTCCCGACCGTGAGGCCCACGGTGGCGATCATGCCGTACGCGACGAAGCTGCCGATCATGAACAGATCGCCGTGGGCGAAGTTGATGAGCTCGATGATGCCGTAGACCAGCGTGTAGCCGACGGCGATGAGCGCCCAGATGGCGCCGTTGGAGAGCCCGTCCTTGATGTTGGTGGCGAGCCGGGACAGGTCGC
>JBPCNM010000047.1:0-8774 GCA_051001255.1 Solirubrobacteraceae bacterium | reverse complement strand
GGGCAGCGCGAGTGGGGCCGCCTGCCCGCCGGCGAGCGCGCCGCGGTGCTGCTGCATGCGGCCGCCTGGCTGCGCGAGCACCGGCTCGAGGTCGCCGCGCTGGAGGTCCGCGAGTGTGCGAAGCCGTGGCCGGAGGCCGACGCCGACGTGTGCGAGGCGATCGACTTCCTCGAGTACTACGCGCGCGGCGCGGTCGACCTGCAGGAGGGCGCCGAGCTGCTGCAGATGCCGGGCGAGCGCAACACGCTGCACTACCGCCCACGCGGCGTGGTCGCGGTGATCTCGCCGTGGAACTTCCCGGTCGCGATCTCGTGCGGCATGGTCGCCGCCGGCCTGGCCACCGGCAACGCCGTCGTGCTCAAGCCGGCCGAGCAGGCGCCGGGCTGCGCCTACGTGCTCGTGCGCGCGCTGCGCGAGGCCGGCGTGCCGGCGGACGCGCTCGCGCTGCTCCCCGGCGAGGGCGAGGTGGGCGCGGCGCTGGTGCGCGACCCGCGCGTGCACACGATCGCGTTCACCGGCTCCTCGCAGGTCGGCCAGGAGATCGTCCGGATCGCGGCCGAGACGCCGGCCGGGCAGAAGCACCTCAAGCGCGTGATCGCCGAGATGGGCGGCAAGAACTGCGTGATCGTCGATGCCGACGCCGACCTCGACGAGGTCGTCCCGGCGCTTGTCAAGTCCGCGTTCCTCTACGCCGGCCAGAAGTGCTCGGCCGCCGCGCGGGTGCTCTGCCACGAGGCCGTGCACGACGGTCTGCTCGAGCGCCTCGCGGGCGCGGTCGAGGTGCTCGCGGTCGGCCCGGCCGAGCGGCTGGACATCGACGTGCCGCCCGTGATCGAGCGCAGCGCGCAGGAGCGCGTCGCCCGCTACGCCGCCGAGGCGGAACGCGCGGGCCGACTCACCACCACCGCGCGCGACGTCCCGACGGGGGGCTGGTTCGCGACGCCCGCGGTGGCCGCCGACCTGCCCGACGACTCTCCCGTGCTGCACGAGGAGATCTTCGGCCCGCTGGTGGCGGTCGAGCGGGTGCGCGACGTGGCCGACGCCTGCGACCGCGTGGACGCCTCCCCGTTCGGGCTCACCGGGGGGCTGTTCGCGCGCAACCCCGACACGGTCGACTACGTCGTCGACCGCTCGCCCGTGGGCAACCTCTACGTCAACCGCGCGATCACCGGCGCGATGGTGGCGCGCCAGCCGTTCGGCGGCAACCGCCTCTCGGGCACGGGAAGCAAGTCGGGCGGCCCGGGCTACCTACTGCAGTTCGTCGAGCCGCGCGTCGTGACGGAGAACACCATGCGCCACGGCCTCGTGGTATGACGTGCTACCTTGTGTAGCACAATGAGCGACAGCGTGGGTGTCCGCGAGCTGCGGCAGAACCTCAGCAAGTACCTGGACCGGATCAAGGCCGGTGAGAGCCTCACGGTGACCGAGCGCGGTCAGGAGGTCGCCCGGCTCGTGCCGTCCGGGCCCACTGTCGACCCCTACTACCAGGAGCTGGCCGCCAAGTTCGGCGCCACGATTCCCACCCGGGACCTGCTCGAGACGATCAGGGAGCTCGACGTGACGCCTCATCCAGCCGGCACTACCGACGCCTTGCTCGAGGAGGGGCGTCGCGACCGCTGGTGAGCGCGGTCTACGTCGACACGAGCGCGCTCGGCCGCGTCCTGCTGGGCGAGCCCGCCAAGCCGGCGATCGAGCGCGAGCTGGCGGCGTTCGACGGGCGCGTCTCGAGCCGCCTGCTCCGCATTGAGCTCCGGCGGCTTGCCCTACGCGCCGGGCTGGCGGACACGGGCGACACGATGGACGGCGTGGCGTTTGTTCCGCTCGACGAAGCGACGCTTGAAGTCGCAGAGATCATTGAGCCCGCCCGCGTCGCGACGCTCGACGCGATCCACCTCGCCACCGCGGTCCGGCTCGCCGCGGCCGGCTCGCTCGCCGCGGTGCTCACGTACGACCGCCGCCTCGCCGAGGGCGCCCGACACCACGGCATCCCCGTCCTCTCCCCCGCGTGAGCCGGCGGCGACCGGACCGCGCCGCCGCCGACTGACCAGCTAGGTTCCGTCCGATGGCCTCCGCCGTCGTCGTGTCGGGACTGACCAAGCGCTTCGGCTCGACGCTCGCCGTCGAGGACCTGTCGTTCACCGTCGAGGCCGGCCGGATCGTCGGGTTCCTGGGGCCCAACGGCGCGGGCAAGACGACGACGCTGCGGATCCTGCTCGGCCTCGTCGGCGCCACGAGCGGCACGGCGACCGTCGAGGGCCGCCGGTACAGCGCGCTCGACGATCCGGTCCACACCGTCGGGGCGCTGCTCGACGGCGGGATGCTGCACCCCGGCCGCTCCGGCCGCAACCATCTGCGGGCGCTGGCGCGCGCGTCCGGCGTCTCGAACGCGCGGGCGGACGACCTGCTCGAGCTCGTGGCGCTCTCGGACGCCGCCGACCGGCGCGCGGGCGGCTACTCGCTCGGTATGCGCCAGCGGCTCGGGCTGGCGGCCGCGCTGCTGGGCGACCCGCGCGTGCTCGTCCTCGACGAGCCGGCCAACGGCCTGGATCCCCAGGGGATCCGCTGGCTGCGCGACTTCCTGCGCTCGCTCGCCGCGGAGGGGCGCGCCGTACTCGTGTCCAGCCACGTCCTGGCCGAGGTCTCCCAGACCGCGGACGACGTCGTGGTCATCGACCGGGGGCGCTCCGTCGCTCAGGCCACGCTGGCCGAGCTGACCGCGCGATCCGGCGGCGGCCTGCGCGTTGCGGGCCCGGACGCCGTCCGGCTCGGCGAGCAGCTGCGCGCCGACGGCGCAGACGTGGTCGGGGCCGGGGACCGGGCGATCCTGGTCCGCGACCGCACGGGCGAGGACATCGGTCACGTCATCGCCCAGGGCGGTGTCGTGATCTCCGAGCTCGCGCCGGCCGGGTCGTCGCTGGAGGAGATCTTCTTCGAGCTCACCGGCGACGCATCCGGAGGCCCGTCGTGAACCGCGCGCTCGCCGCCGAGCTGTTCAAGCTCCGCACCACGCGCACGTCGTGGGGCGTGACGCTCGGCGCGCTGGGCCTGGTGCTGGTCATCAGCCTGGGCGCCGCGCTCGCGGGCGACTTCTCGCCCGGGGACGAGCCGGGCATCGACCTGCTCGAGATCTCGGGGCTGGTGCAGATCTTCGCGCTCGTACTCGGGATCCTGGTAGTGGCCACGGAGTTCCGCCACGGCACCATCACGCCGAGCCTGCTCGCCATCCCGAACCGCCTTCGGCTCGTCAACGCCAAGCTGATCGCGTCGACCCTCGCCGGGGCGGCGCTCGGGCTCGTCGCCACCGCGCTGTGCGCGGCGATCGTGCTGTCGCTGCTGTCCTCGCGCGGCATCGAGACCGGCGCCCGGTCCGGCGACGTCGCCGAGCTGGTGATCGGCAACGCGGCGGCCTCCGCGCTGTTCGCGGCGATCGGCGTCGGCCTCGGCGCGCTGCTCCGCAACCAGGTCGGCGCGATCATCGGCGCCCTCGGCTGGCTGTTCCTCGTCGAGCCGCTGCTGACCCTCATCCCCGGCTTCAACGACGTGATCTCGAAGTGGTTTCCGAGCGGCGTCGCGAGCGCGACGGCCGGCACGGCGGAGTCGCCGGACGCGCTCGACCAGCTGCCGGCCGGCCTGGTGCTCGCCGGTTACGCGGCAGTATTCGTCGCGGCAGGGCTGGCGGTGATCCGCCGCCGCGACGTGAGCGCGTGACCGAGCTCGACCCCGATGTCCGCGAGCTGCTCGATCGGTGGGCGGCCGGCCCCGTCATGCCGGTGAGCGAGCTGACGGCGGAGGCCGTGCGCGAGGAAGACCTAGGTGTGCTCGCCCTCCAGCGGGTGCCCGGCGAGCTGCATTCCGTCGCGGACGTCGAGGCCCCCGGTCCAGCGGGCATGCTGCCCGTGCGCGTGTACCGGCCGCACCCGGGACGGCTGCAGCCTGTGCTGTTCCTGCACGGCGGCGGCTTCATGACCGGCCGCGACGGCTACGACGCGCCCTTGCGCGAGCTGGCGCTGGCCAGCGGCTGCCTGATCGTGTCGCCCGAATGCCGCCTCGCCCCCGAACACCCCTTCCCCGCCGCCGCCGACGACGCGCTTGCCGCGGCACGGTGGCTCCGCGCCGAGGCGCCTGCGCTCGGCGCGTCCCACACGCCGCCCGCCGTGGCCGGCGACAGCTCGGGCGGCAACCTCGCGGCAACCGTCACCCACGCGCTGAGCCGCGACGGCGCGCCGCCGTCGTTTCAGGTGCTCATCTACCCCCTGCTCGACGCGACCGCGTGCTCGACGTCCTACGAGGAGTTCGCCACCGGCTATGGCTTCTCGGGCGAGAAGTCGCGCTGGTACCTCGACCAGTACCTGCCGCCCGCCGTCGACCGGCGCGCGCCACGAGCCTCGCCCCGGTTCGAGCGCGGCCTCGGCGAACTGCCCGTCACGCTGATCGTGACCGCAGAATGCGACCCGCTGCGCGACGACGGCGAACACCACGCGAACACGCTGCGGGAGGCCGGCGTCCAGGTCGACCTGCGCCGCTATCGGGGGACCATCCACGGGTTCTTCCAGATGACCGGGGCGCTGGCAAGCGCACGCCGGCTGCACCGCGAGCTCGGCGACTGGATGCGTGCGCACGCCGAGGCCGGGGGCGCATAGCGGGAGGCGTGCCTGACCGCGGGTAGACCCGACTACAGGTGGGCCTGGTCGTTCCAGGTGGTCAGGCCCCATCCGGAGAAGTCCATGCCGTCCATGTGCCGGGCGCGGCGCTCGAAGACGCTGATGCCGGTGTTGGCGTGGCCGGCGAGCCAGAGCCCGAGCAGGTGCTCGGGACCGAACCCGTCGCCGAACAGCGTGTGGCCGAGGAAGAAGTGCAGCCACCCGTAGTGGGTCACGAGCAGGATGCGCTCCTTCCCGGCGCGCGCCTCCATCCGGTCGCGCACGCGCATGACGCGCGCCAGCATCGCGGCGAAGGACTCGGCGCCCGGCTCGGCGAACTCTCGCGGCGCGTCCGGCATCCAGTTCAGCGAGGCGGTGTCGCCGAACTCCGGCACCGCGCCGTAGAACGCGTCGGACTGCTTGAGCTCGTGGAGGTCGTCGTCGGTCTCGACCGGGAGGCCCAGCACCTCGTTGATGCCCTGCGCGGTCTCCTGCGCTCGACGCATGGTGCTGGCCACGATCAGCTCGATCCCGCGCCCCTCGAGCCGGCGCCCGAGGCCGCGCGCCTGCTCCCAGCCCCGCTGCGAGAGCGCGTCCCAGTCGGCAGGCCGCGGCACGCGCGCGTTGTCGGCCTCGTTGGCCAGCGACTCGCCATGGCGGACGAAGTGCAGCGTGAGGTCGCCTGTGCCCGCCGACGAGGTCGGTTGGACATTCATGCGCCGATGTCCTCGAGGAACAGCCGGTGCAGCCGCGTCTCGCCCGCGATCTCCGGGTGAAAGGAGATCACCAGCATGTTCTCCTGGCGCGCGGCCACGACGTGCCCGTCGACCTCGGCGAGCACTTCCACGCCGTCGCCGTGCCCATCGATCCACGGGGCGCGGATGAACACGGCCCGCACGGGCCCGCCGTCGACGCCGGGGATCTCGAGGTCGGCCTCGAACGAGCGGACCTGGCGGCCGAACGCGTTGCGTCTGCAGGTGTAGTCGGCCAGGCCGAGGTGCTCGCGGTCGAGCATGATCATCCCCGCGCAGGTGCCGAGCACCGGGGTGCCGGAGCGCACCAGCGCGCGCAGTGGCTCGGCCAGCCCTTCGCGGGCGATGCCCAGCGTCATCGTCGTCGACTCGCCGCCGGGGATCACGAGCCCGCCGAGGCCCTCGAGGTCCGCGGGCACGCGGACCTCGCGCACCTCGGCGCCGAGCCCGCGCAGGATGCGCGTATGCGCCTCGAAGTCGCCCTGGAGCGCGAGGACGCCGACGAGCGGCGCGCTCACCAGCCGCGGCTGGCGAGGAGCTGGCGCTCCTCGAGCTTGCGCGTCTCGAGCGAGACCATCGCCCTGCCGAGGCCCTCGCTCGCACGCGCGACCCGGTCGGCGTCGCGAAAGTGCGTGGTGGCCTCGACGACCGCGGCCGCGCGCGTGGCCGGGTCCTCGGACTTGAAGATGCCCGAGCCGACGAACACGCCCTCGGCGCCGAGCTGCATCATCAGTGAAGCGTCGGCCGGGGTGGCGATGCCGCCCGCGCAGAACAGCACGACCGGCAGCTTGCCGGCCTCGGCGACGCCGCGGATGATGTCGAGCGGCGCCTGGTGCTCCTTGGCGGCGGTCGCCAGCTCGGAGTCGTCGAGTGTCTGCAGGCGGCGGAGCTCCGAGCCGAGCCGGCGCATGTGGCGCACGGCCTCGACGATGTCACCGGTGCCGGCCTCGCCCTTGGAGCGGATCATGGCCGCGCCCTCGCCGATGCGCCGCAGCGCCTCCCCGAGGTTGGTCGCCCCGCACACGAACGGGATCTTGAACGCCCACTTGTCGATGTGGTTGGCCTCGTCGGCGGGCGTGAGGACCTCGGACTCGTCGACGTAGTCGACCTCGAGCGCCTCCAGCACCTGCGCCTCGGCGAAGTGGCCGATGCGCGCCTTCGCCATCACCGGGATCGAGACGGCCTCCTGGATGCCGCGGATCAGCAGCGGGTCCGACATGCGGGCGACGCCGCCGTCGCGGCGGATGTCCGCGGGCACGCGCTCGAGCGCCATGACCGCGGCGGCCCCGGCGTCCTCGGCGATCTTCGCCTGCTCGGCGTCGACGACGTCCATGATGACGCCGCCCTTCAGCATCTCGGCCAGACCGGCCTTCACCCGGAACGTCGCTTCGTCACGCATCGCGTGGATGGTATCCACCATCCACACGACGGATTGGATAAAGCGTCCCATGCTCGGCGTCCGGCTGACCGTGTCGAGCACCAAACCGCCCGCCAGGGGTAGCCTCCCGCCTGCGGAGAAACTGTCCGGTGCTCGGCGTCCGGCTGACCGAGCGCACCGCGGGGCCGCGTGCAGGGCAGCCTCCCGCCTGCGCTCCGGGAGTTACCTACTTGAGCTTGAACGCGCGGATGCGCTCGTCGTACTGCGACGTGTCTCGCGAGTAGACGCCGAAGGCGAGCGCCTGCAGGATCGCGAGCAGGCCGCTGTGCGAGCGCACGAACGCCGGCGAGTTCGAGGAGTAGTACAGCGTCCGATCGGCGAGCTTGGCGACCTCGGAGAGCGTCGCGTCGACGATCGCGAGCGTCGGCGCCTTGCGATGGCGGCCGATCTTCATCGCGCGCACCACCAGCGGGTGCGGCCGGCCGGCCGACAGCCCGATCACAAGCGTGCCGACGTCGATCCGCCCGAGCCGTGAGAGCGCCTCCTGCGACGGCGACGCGGCGATCTCGGCCCGGACGTCGAGCAGCATCAGCAGGTGGCGCAGGTAGGACGCGAAGAACGCCATCTGGTCCGTGCCGGCGATCAGCACGCGCTCGCAGGTGGCGATCAGCTCGATCGACGCCTCGACCTCCGAGCGCGAGACGCGCCGGGCGGTGTCCTCGACGTTGACGTGGTCGGCGGCGATCGCCGACTCGAACGCGTTCATGTCGAGCGAGAACAGCGGCGGCGCCTGCTCGAGCCCGCGCGGCGGCTGCCGGTGGCCGTGGCGGTACTCCTCGCGCGCGGACTCCTGCAGCTCCGGGAAGCCCTCGAATCCGAGCGCCTGCGAGAAGCGCACGACGGTCGACGACGACGTGTTCGCGCGGCGGGCTAGCTCCTCGGCCGTGTGGAAGGCGACCTCGTCGAGGTGGTCGACGACGTACTGCGCGACGTCCTTCTGGGAGCGGGAGAACTCGTCGAAGCGGGACGTGATGTAGGCGGACAGCGTCTGGTGGCCCTTGGCGGCCGGCGGCATCGGAACGGTTCTCGGCATGGCCCGACGTGGATTCGACACTCGGCACGCCGACTCCTGCCCGCGAAATATGCTCCCTGCTGTGCAGCGACTCCCCACGCGTCTCGATGGCCTGGTCCTCCTGGCTCCCGCGGTCCACGGCGACGCGCGGGGATTCCTCGTCGAGACGTTCCGGGCCGACGCGTGGGCGGCCGAGGGGGTGCCCACCGAGTTCGTGCAGGACAACCACTCGCGCTCGCGCCGCGGCACCCTGCGCGGTCTGCACTTCCAGACCCACCCCGGCCAGGGCAAGCTGGTGCACGTCGCCCGCGGCCGCGTGCTGGACGTGGTGGTCGACCTGCGCCGCGGCTCCCCCACGTTCGGCGAGTGGGAAGGCACCGCGCTCGACGACGAGCGCGGTCACCAGCTCTACATCCCCGTCGGCTTCGCGCACGGATTCTGCGTGCTGTCGGAGACCGCGGACTTCGTCTACAAGTGCACCGCCTACTACGACCCGGCCACCGAGGCCGGGATCCGGTTCGACGACCCCGACGTGGCCGTCGAGTGGCCGCGAGACCTCGAGCTCCTGTGCTCGGAGCGCGACCAGGCGGCGCCGGTCCTGGCCGACCTGGCCGACGGCCTGCCGTTCCGCTACGCCCCGTGAGCCATGACGGCCGGTTCGCGCCGAGCCCGACCGGCACGCTGCACGTGGGCAACCTGCGGACGGCGCTGCTGTCGTGGTTGTTCGCGCTGACGGCCGGTGCGCGCCACCTCGTGCGCATGGAGGATCTCGACCAGGGTCGCGTACAGACCGGATCGGCGGAGCGGCAGTTGCGCGACCTGCGCGCCGTCGGCGTGGACTGGGACGGCGAGGTCGTGTTCCAGTCCAACCGCCACGAGGCCTACGAGCAGGCTCTCGAGCGGCTGCTGCGCGACGGTCGGCTGTACGAGTG
>JBPCNM010000046.1:0-6716 GCA_051001255.1 Solirubrobacteraceae bacterium | reverse complement strand
TGCGCCAGGTGTGCCAGGGCCGTCGAGACGGTCGGCCGCCGCGCCCCGACCACCTGCGCGATCACGCGGTGCGGAAGCGCCAGGGGAACCACGACGCCGTCGGTCGTGATGCGGCCCCATCGCTCGGCGAGGTGCCAGAGCAGCGTGAGCACGCGCTGGTCGACGCCGTTGAGCTGCGAGATCGCCTGGGTGAGCGCGAGCCGGTGCGAGCGCTCGGTCACGCGGTCGATCAGCATCGCGTTGACCTCGGGGTAGCGTGCGAGCTCCATGGCGAACCTGGAGCCCAAGACGGCGAACCTGGCCCGCTTGAGCACCGTCCAGCGCACCTCCGAGCGAACGAGCCGGGAGGGACCATGTATCTGCCACGGCCGCACGAGGTCGCCCTGGCCCAGGAGCTCGGTCGAGACGTTGTTGCTCATCAGCAGCTCGCGGGCGATCATGCCCTCCAGGAGCAGGAGCCCGAGCTGGCCCGGACCGGCGCGGTCCAGGCGCGCGTCGATCCAGGGGCCGGCCGGCACGACCTCCTCGCGCGCGACGAGGCGCTGCCGCGCGTCGCCGATCCGCTGCTCGGAGAGCAGCGACCCGAGGTCGGGGTCGGCGTCGAGCACGTGCACGGCACCGGGCCGGCGCGCGCGCTGGTCGGCGTCTGCGGCCTGGAGGCTCATGCGCGCCGGAGGGGTGAGGAGAGGCACGTGACGCTCAGCAGGCGCTCGAGCGGCTCGCGGCCAGCGAAGACGGAGAGTCGCCAGGCTTCCTGTCGGGCGCGGTCGTCGGCCGCCATGAGCAAGGTGAGACCGGTCGAGTCGATGAACGAGACGTCGCGCAGATCGAGGACGATGTCCTCCCACCCGGACCCGCGCAGCTCCTCCAGCGCGCTCTGGACGTCCCCGACGCTTGCGACGTCGAGCTCACCGCTGACGACGAGCACGACGCGTGAGCGCTCCGGCCTGGTCTCGATGGCGAGTCGATGAAGTTCGAGTGACGGCACCTACGACGCACCTCCCTGACGGAACGAACGCGATCTTGCGTCGGCCCGAGACCCGAGCCGTTCGCCATGCCGCGTCGCGATTTCGAGGCCCGCGGCTGTCGCCAATCGCATCCCCCACAACCGGAGCGCGACGTTTCCCCAGTGTAGACCCCTCGGATGAGCGATCAGGCGCTCCCGCGACGTGAGCGCGGCGAGCGTCTAGGTGCCGAGCGGCGCCCGCGCGCGCTGCGAATGCCCGGATGCCGGGTCAACGGTCCGACCGCGCACTTGCCCACGGGCAGACAGAGTGGTATCCCTTCTGGAGGTGGGCGAGCCTTTCGCCCGATCCCGGCGAGAGGACGCACGCGATGTGCCTGGCGGTGCCCGGTCAGATCCTCCATGTGGTCGACGAGGAGAACCGCCTCGCCAAGGTCGACGTCGCCGGCGTCCAGCGCAACGTCAACATCGGGCTGCTCGACTCCGACGGCGCGAGCGTCGGACCGGGCGACTGGGTGCTGATCCACGTCGGCTTCGCCATGTCGCACATCGACGAGGAGGAGGCCAGGGCGACCCTGCGCCTGCTCGAGGAGATGGGCGCGGAGTACGAGCAGGAGCTCGAGGAGCTGAAGGCCAGCGTGATCGAATGAGCGAGGGCGCAGACGGCGTCAGAGTCGCGGAGTGCGACACGCAGCACGGCTGCATCACCTGCGGTGACGAAGCGCTGCCCATGCGCGTGCGCCGGATCGACGAGGACCGCGGCCTCGCCCTGTGCGAGGACGCCGAAGGGCGCCGCTCGAGCGTCGAGATCGCGCTGGTCGAGCCGGTGGCGCCCGGCGACGAGCTGCTCGTCCACGCCGGGACCGCCATCGGGAGGGCCGCATGATGAGGTACGTCGACGAGTTCCGCGACGCGGAGCTGGGCCGTGCGCTCGCCGGCGAGATCCTCGCCGGGGTGGAGCCGGGCCGCCACTACAAGCTGATGGAGGTCTGCGGCGGCCACACCCACTCGATCTACAAGTACGGCATCGACGACCTGCTCCCGGGCAACGTCGAGCTGGTCCACGGCCCTGGCTGCCCGGTCTGCGTGATCCCGATGGGGCGCGTCGACGACGGCATCGCGATCGCGCACCAGCCGGGAGTCATCTTCACGTGCTTCGGCGACATGCTGCGCATCCCGGGCTCCAACGGCTCGCTGCAGGACGCCAAGGCGCAGGGCGCCGACATCCGCATGGTCTACTCGCCGCTCGACGCCCTCCGGATCGCCAAGGCGAACCCCGACCGCGACGTGGTCTTCTTCGCGATCGGGTTCGAGACGACCGCGCCGTCGACCGCGCTGACGCTCAAGCGCGCCAAGGCCGAGGGCGTCACGAACTTCCTCGTCATGAGCAACCACGTGACGATCGTGCCGCCGCTGCGCGCCCTGCTCGACTCGCCCGACCTGCGCCTCGACGGGTTCATCGGCCCCGGGCACGTCTCGACCGTCGTCGGCGCGCGGCCGTTCGAGTTCATCCCGGCCGACTACGGCAAGCCGATCGTGGTCGCCGGCTTCGAGCCGCTCGACGTGCTCCAGGCGGTCCACATGATCCTGCGCCAGCTGGCCGAGGGCCGCTGCGAGGTCGAGAACCAGTACACGCGCGTCGTCCCGTACGAGGGCAACCGGCGCGCGCTGGAGGTGCTGGCCGAGGTCTTCGCGTTGCGCCCCCACTTCGAGTGGCGCGGGATGGGGTTCATCTCGCAGAGCGGCCTGAAGCTGTCCGACGCCTACGCCGACTTCGACGCGGAGCTCAAGTACGCCGTTCCCGGCGTCCGGGTCGCCGATCCAAAGGCGTGCCAGTGCGGCGAGGTGCTCAAGGGCGTCATCAAGCCGTGGGAGTGCAAGGTGTTCGGCACGGCCTGTACGCCGGAGCGCCCGATCGGCACGTGCATGGTGTCCAGCGAGGGCGCCTGCGCCGCGTACTACAACTTCGGCCGGTTCGCACGCGAGCGAGAGGTCGTGTGAGCGTGAGCGGCACGGTCTCCGAGCGCGAGCGGAAGATCCTCGGGATCATCGAGACGACGCGGGCCAAGCGGGCGAAGTTCCGCGACGCGCACGTGACGATGGCGCACGGCGCCGGTGGCAAGGCGACGCAGGGGCTGATCGAGGGCCTGCTCCTGCCCGCCTTCGGCTCGCCCGAGCTGGATGCGCTCGGCGACGCCGGGATCGTCTCGCTGCTCGGCGGCGAGGTGGCGCTGACGACCGACTCCTTCGTGGTGAAGCCGCTGCAGTTCCCGGGCGGATCGATCGGCGAGCTGGCCGTCAACGGGACGGTCAACGACCTCGCCGTGGCCGGAGCCCGCCCGGTCGCGCTCACGCTCTCGCTCGTGCTCGAGGAGGGATTGCCCGCCGAGACGCTGAAGGCGGAGGTCGACGCGATCGCGCGCGCGGCCGCCGCCGCGGACGTGCGCATCGTGGCCGGCGACACCAAGGTCGTCGAACGCGGCCACGCCGACGGCATGTACGTCTGCACCACCGGGCTCGGGCTCGTCGACGCCCGGGCGCGGCTGTCTCCCGCGGCGCTGCGTCCGGGCGACCGCATCCTGCTCTCCGGACGGGTCGGCGACCACGGCACGGCGATCATGCTCGCGCGCGGGGAGTTCGAGCTCGGGGCGACGATCGAGTCCGACACGCGCTCGCTGTGGCCGGCGGTCGACGGGCTGCTCGACGCCGCCGGACCGGCCGTGCGCTGCCTGCGCGACGCCACCCGCGGCGGCGTGGCCTCGGTGCTCAACGAGCTGGCGCGCGCGTCGGGCGTGGCGATGGTCGTGCGCGAAGCCGCCGTACCGGTCCACCCGGCCGTCGCGGGCGCGGCGGAGCTGCTCGGCATCGACCCGATGTACGTCGCCAACGAGGGCAAGCTCGTCGCGTTCGTCGCCCCCGAGGCGGCCGACGCGGCGCTCGCGGCGCTGCGCGCGTCGCCCGGCGGCGAGCAGGCCGCGGAGATCGGCGAGGTCAAGACCGATCCGCCCGGCATGGTGCTGGTCGAGACGGCCTTCGGCGGCAAGCGGGTGATGGACCAGCTCGTGGGCGATCCCCTGCCCAGGATCTGCTGATGCACGAGCTCTCCCTCGCCGAGTCGGTCGTCCGGATCGCCACCGCGCACGCCGCGGGGCGCCCGGTCGCGAAGGTGGAGCTCAAGGTCGGCCACCTGCGCCAGGCGGTGCCGTCGGCGCTCGCCTTCGCGTTCGAGCTGGTGGCGCAGGGCACGCCGATCGAGGGTGCGGAGCTGGTGATCGAAGAGGTACCCGCCGCGGGGCGCTGCCGGCGCTGCGGGGAGGAGAGCGAGTTGCCGGGCTTCCCGCTGCAATGCGGGGCGTGCGGCGGGCTGGACCTCGAGCTGCTGCGCGGCGAGGAGCTGCTGGTGGACGCGCTCGAGCTGGAGGTTGCGTGTTGACGAACGGAGGGAACGCAGATGACGGCTGAACCGATCGCCCCGGGAGTCGAGGAGGTCCACATCCTGTGGATCTCGGAGGGAATGAGCTGCGACGGGGACACGATCTCCATCACGGCGGCGGGGCAGCCGGGCATCGAGGACGTGCTGCTGGGCGCGATCCCCGGGCTGCCCAAGGTCCACCTGCACAACAAGGTGCTCTCTCCCACGCTCGGCGGCGAGGAGTTTCTGAAGCCGTTCCGCCAGGCGGTCGACGACGAGCTGGACGCGCCGTTCGTGCTCGTGATCGAGGGCTCGATCCCGAACGAGAACATCAACGGCGAGGGCTACTGGACGTCGTTCGGCAACGACGAGGCGACCGGCGAGCCGCTTACCCTGAACTGGTGGATCGACCGCCTCGCACCGAAGGCGTGGGGCGTGGTCGCGATCGGCACCTGCGCGACCTACGGCGGCATCCACGCGATGGCCGGCAACCCGACGGGCTGCATGGGCCTCGCCGACTACCTCGGCTGGGACTTCCGCTCCGCCGCCGACCTGCCGATCGTGAACATCCCGGGTTGTCCGGTGCAGCCGGAGAACTTCATGGAGACGCTGGTCTGGCTGCTCTACCAGGCCGCCGGGCTGGCGCCGGTGATCCCGCTCGACGACCAGCTGCGGCCGCAGTGGCTGTTCGGCAAGACCGTGCACGAGGGCTGCGACCGCGCGGGCTACTACGAGCAGGGCGACTTCGCCCACGACTACAACTCGCCCAAGTGCCAGGTCAAGATCGGGTGCTGGGGACCCGTGGTCAACTGCAACGTCCCCAAGCGCGGGTGGATGGCCGGGATCGGCGGCTGCCCGAACGTCGGCGGCATCTGCATCGGCTGCACGATGCCGGGGTTCCCGGACAAGTTCATGCCGTTCATGGACGCACCTCCCGGCGGGATGGTGTCGTCGTCGATCAGCGTGTCCTACGGCCGCGTCATCCGGCGCTTGCGCTCGATCACGAACACGACCGTCAACAAGGAGCCGAAGTGGCGCCACAACCGCGACGAGCTCACCACCGGCTACGCCCCCCGGTGGGGGAACTGAGGAGATAGCGCCATGGCAACTCGCGAGAAGCTCACGCCTGAGTCCGGCCAGATCGTCGACATGGCCTGGGATCCGATCACGCGGATCGTCGGCAACCTCGGCATCTACACGAAGATCGACTTCCAGAACCGCGAGGTCGTGTCTTGCAAGGCCACGTCGTCGCTGTTCCGCGGCTACAGCGTCTTCATGAAGGGGAAGGACCCGCGGGACTCCCACTTCATCACCAGCCGCATCTGCGGCATCTGCGGTGACAACCACGCGGTCTGCTCCTGCTACGCGCAGCAGATGGCCTACGGCGTCAAGCCGCCGCCGCTCGCCGAGTGGATCGTGAACATGGGCGAGGCGGCCGAGTACATCTTCGACCACATCATCTTCCAGGACAACCTGGTGTTCGTGGACTACTGCGAGCAGATGGTCAAGGAGACCAACCCGAGCGTCTGGGCCAAGGCCGAGACGGCCGACGCGCCGGGCGCGAACATCCACGGCTACCGCACGATCGGCGACATCATGCGGTCCTACAACCCGTTCACCGGGGAGACGTACCGCGAAGCGCTCCACATGAGCCGGATCGGGCGCGAGATGATCTGCCTGATGGAGGGGCGCCACGTCCACCCGTCCACGATCTACCCCGGGGGCGTCGGCACCCAGCCCACGCCGACGCTGCTGACCGACTACCTGAGCCGGCTGCTGCGCTGCTTCGACTTCATCAAGAAGGCCGTCGCGATGAACGACGACGTGTTCGACTTCTTCTACGAGGCGCTGCCGGGCTACGAGGAGGTCGGCCGCCGGCGGATCCTGCTGGGCTGCTGGGGCGCGTTCAACAACCCCGACCACGTCGACTACGACTACCGCAACATGGACCACTGGGGCAACGAGATGTTCGTCACCCCGGGCGTGGTGGTCGACGGCGAGCTCGTCACCACCAACCTGGTCGACATCAACCTCGGGATCCGGATCCTGCTCGGCTCCTCCTACTACGGCGACTGGGTGAGCGAGGAGACGTTCGTCGCCAAGGACCCGCTGGGCAATCCGGTGGACCAGCGCCACCCGTGGAACCAGACGACGATTCCCAAGCCGCAGAAGCGCGACCTCGACGGCGGCAACTACTCGTGGGTGATGAGCCCCCGCTGGTACGACAAGCGCACGGGCGACTACCTCGCGCTCGACACAGGCGGCGGCCCGCTCGCGCGCCTTTGGGTCACCGCGCTGGCCAACAAGGTCGACACGCCGTACGTGAAGTCGACGGGCTCG
>JBPCNM010000045.1:0-8471 GCA_051001255.1 Solirubrobacteraceae bacterium | reverse complement strand
AGATACAATGCCGGGAACATGGCCGCTATCGCGAGCAGCACGCGCCCTTCCCCTGCCCCTCCGACGGCCCACGCCCTGTCCCCCTCGCGGACCGCGACCGCGCTCGCGCACACCCACACCGCCGAGCCGGCAGCGAACACGGCCCCGATCTCGCCGCTGGAGAACCCGTCGCGATCGAGCAGCATCGGCACCACGAGCGGCACCATGCCGGACAGGGCACCCACGAACGCGATCAGCACGGTCGCGCTGCGCAGCACCGGATCGCGCCGCACCGCGCGCCCCGCCGCGCGCAGGTCGAGCGAGGCGGAGCTGCGCGGGTCGCCGCCCCGGGCCGCCACGATCGCGAGCGTCACCGCGATCGCGCCACCCACCATCAACAGGAACAGGAGGTCGCACCCGGCCAGCTCGGTCAGGAAGCCCGACAGCGGTGGCCCGACGAGGTGCGCGAGGCCGCCCACGGTGACCGTCCCGCCGACCGCCGACTTCACCCCGGTGCCCGGCCCGGCCGACAGGAGCGTCACGCCCGCAGTCCAGATCGTGGCGAACGCGAGCCCGAACAGCACCCGGCCGGCGAGGAACGTCGTGAAGTCCGTCGCCAGCGCCTGGACGACGGCGGAGACGGCGAGCAGACCGCCGGCGGCGATCGAGACCGAGAGCGCGCCCAGTCGCTCGGCCAGCAGGCCCGCCGGCACCGCCATCACCAGCGTGGCGAGCGTCGCGGTGGCGAGCAGGGAGCCGGTCTCCGACGGCGACAGCGCGAACTCGCGGGCCACGGCCGGCACGAGCGGGAACAGCATCGACTGCCCGAGCTCGGCAAAGAACACGAGGCCGTAGACCGCGAGGACGGCGATCGGTGGGCGAGCAGACGGCATGGACTCCACGGTAGGTCCCGCGGGGTCGTTATTCCAACTACAGTTCATGACGGGTCTCATGAAGCGAGCTAATGGGCTACCGGCTGTCGAGCTGCGCCATCTGGCGGCGCTCGACGCGGTCGTCGAGGAGGGCTCCTTCGCCCGCGCGGCGGCCCGGCTCGGCTACACCCAGTCGGCGCTGAGCCAGCAGGTGGCGGCGCTGGAGCGCATCGTCGGCATGCGGCTGCTGGAGCGCCGCACCGGCCGCAGCCCGCTGGGGACGACCGAGGCCGGCGCGCTGCTGCTGCGCCACGCCGACCGCATCGTCGCCTCGCTGCGGGCGGCCGACGCCGACCTCGCCGCGCTGCGGGCGGGCTCGTCCGGGACGCTGCGCGTCGGAACCTTCCAGACGGTCGGCACCGGCGTGCTGCCCACGCTCCTCGCCCGCTTCGCCCGGCAGCGCGGCGGCGTCGACGTGGCCCTCGTCGAGGCGGTCGGGCGCGACGAGCTGCTCGCGCGCGTCGAGACCGGCGGCGTGGACGTGTCCTTCACCGTGCTGCCGGTCGAGGAGGGGCCGTTCGAGTCGGTCGCGTTGATGGACGACCCGTGGGTGCTGGTCGTCCCCGACGGCTCGCCGCTCGCCGGCCGCTCCCGGCCCGTCACCGCGGCGGACCTGGTGGGACTCACGCTCGTCGCTTATCGCTACGTGCTGCCGTTCAACCCCGAGGTGCATCTCGAGACGCTGGGCGTCTCGCTGCGGGTCATCCTGCGCTCCGACGAGACCGCGACGGTGCATGGGCTCGTCGCCGCGGGCGTGGCCAGCGCGATCCTCCCGCGGCTCGCCGTCGACCCCAACGACCCGCGCATCCGCGTCGTGCGCCTGGACCACATGCTGCCGCCGCGCCGCATCGCACTGACGTGGCACCGCGAGCGCTACCACTCGTCCGCGTTCCACGCGTTCGTCGCGCTGGCCCGCGACGTCTGCGCCGAGCTGGCCGGCGTGCGGTCACGCATGTGACGGAGCCGCGGCGACGGCCGTTCTGCAGCGGGCAGGAGATCCGCATGCTGCATGCGAGCGTCGTCGAGGGCGTCCACCGGATCGAGGACGCCTATACCAACTGGTACCTGATCGAGCAGGATGGGCGCTTGACGATCGTCGACGCCGGCGTGCCGACGTCGTGGGAGTCGTTGCACGACGCCTTGGGGCGGCTCGGCCATCGCGCGAGCGAAGTCGAGGCGGTCGTGCTCACGCACGCACATTTCGATCATGTGGGGTTCGCGGAGAAGGCGCGCACCGAGCTCGGCGTCCCGGTCTGCGTCCACGAGAACGACGTGCCGCTGACCGAGCACCCGTGGCGCTACGACCACGAGCGCCCGCGCTCGTGGTGCTTCGCGACGCAGGTCCGGGCGTTGCCGATGGTCGCCACGTTCCTGCGCCACCGCGCGTTCTGGCCGCCGCCGGTCAAGGAGGTCATCCGCTACACGGACGGGGTGCTGCCGGTCCCCGGCTCGCCGCGGGTGGTGTTCACTCCCGCGTCGGGCAGCGTGAACCAGAACCGGCTGCCGCCGCCCGGGTGCGGCTCGACGCCGATCTCCCCGCCGTGCTGCTCGACGACCTTGGCCGCGATCGACAGGCCGATGCCGGTCCCGGGGTACGCGTCGGCCGCGTGCAGGCGGTGGAACATCCGGAACACGCGCCCGGCGTGGGCGGGCTCGATGCCGATGCCGCGATCGGCGACCGTGATCCGCCAGGCGTCGGGCAGCCGCTCCGCCGCGACCGCCACATCGGCCGCCTCTCCCGGCGTGACGTACTTGACCGCGTTGGCCAGCAGGTTGAACAGCAGCTGCTCGAGCGCCCGGGCGTCGCCCGGCACCGTCGGCAGCGCGCCGAGCTCGATGCGCGGCGGGAGGTCGGCGCCCTGCGCTGCCTCGGCGGCCGCTCGGGCGGCGAGTTCGCCGAGGACGACCGGCTCCGGCGGGCGCAGCTCGCGCCCGACGCGCGCGTACGCGAGCAGGTCGTCGATCAGCGCGCGCATGCGGACGGTGCCCTCGACGGCGTGGTCGATGATCTCGTCCGCCTCGTCGTCCAGGCGCCCACGGTAGCGCCGCCGCAGCAGCTGGACGAAGCCGGTGACGCTGCGCAGCGGGCTGAGCAGGTCGTGCGAGGCGGCGTAGGCGAACGCCTCGAGCTCCTCGTTGGAGCGCTGGAGCTCGCGCGCGGTTCGCCGCTCGGCGGTCACGTCGAGCATCAGCCCCATGCCGGCCACCTCCCCGCCGGGGACGTCGAGGGGCAGGAGGTGCACCCGGTACTCGGTGCTGCCGTCGAGCGACCGGTAGTCGAACGACCGCGGGGAGCCCTCCAGTACGACGTCGAAGTGCTCGAGCAGATCGGTCGCACGGCCGGCCGCGAGCACGCTGGGGAGCCGGCGGCCGAGGAAGGCGTCGGGACTGAAGCCGCGCCGCTCGAGCTGCGGCCCGTCGACGAGCGTGAGCCGCAGGTTGGCATCGAACAGCGCGACGATCGCGCCGGGCAGGTTCGCGACGACGCCGCGGTAGCGCGCGGTCGTGCTGGCGAGCTCGGCCAGCGCCCGCCGCTCCTCCGTCACGTCGCGCCCGCACAGGTAGACGGCCGCCTCGTCCGGCGGGACCGAGACGCTGAAGCGGATCCAGCGATGATGCCCGTCACGCGCGCGCACGCGGAGCTCGATCTCCTCGGCGATGCCGGTGGCCTTGCGCAGCCGTCGCTCGAGCGTGGCGGCGCCGCGGCGGTCGCCTGGGTGCAGCAGCTCGGGATACGGCCGCCCGGCGAGCTCTTCCGCGCTCCAGCCGAGCGTGCGTGCCCACGCCGGGTTGGTCCACGTGAGCCGGCCACGGGTGTCCGTCGCGCCGAGCAGGTCGTTGGAGAGGTCCGCGAAGCGCTCGGCTCGAGATTGCAGCTCCGGGCGCGCGGGCGGGAGGCTGCCCTCGGTCACCGACCCGAGCTTAGACGCCGCCGGAGGCTGCCGCCGGTGCCCGTGGCAAGATCTGCCGCGTGTCCGAGGTGCTGACCGGCGGCTGCGTGTGCGGAGGGGTGCGGTTCGAGGTGACCGAGCCGCCCGTGGCGGCCGGCTGGTGTCACTGCACGCGCTGCCAGCGGCGCACGGGGACGCCCGCCTCGGCGAGCGCGGCGGTCGCGCCCGGCGGCTTCCGCATCACCGCGGGCGAGGCGCTGGTGACCGAGTTCACGCCGCCCGGCGGCAGCGTCAAGGCGTTCTGCTCCGTCTGCGGCGGTCACCTCTACAGCCGCGCGCCCGACGGTTGGGAGCGGATCAGCGTGCGCCTCGGTGCCGTCGACGGCGACCCCGGCATCCGCCCGCTGTACCACCAGCACGTCGCGACCGCCGCCGTCTGGCAGCCGCTCCCCGATGACGGCCTGCCTAGGTTCGCAGGGCCTCGCGCGGGCTGACGGTCAGCGGGCGGGACGCGCGGGCCGGCGTGTCGTCGTCGAACTCGGCGAAGAAGCCGCCGACACGGTCGGTCAGCTCACCCATCCCGTCGCACGCGAAGAGGATCGGCTGGTAGTGCGTGATGTCGTACTCGAGCGTCGCCATCGCGTGGAAGTCGACCGGCCGGATGTCGGCCCCGCGGAACTCGTCGATCTCGCCGAACGAGGACAGCAGCCCGGCGCCGTAGCAGCGCAGCTCGCCCTCCTCCCACATCACGCCGAACTCGATCGTGAACCAGAACACGTCGGCGAGGTACTGCAGCCCCTCAGCCGTCTCGCAGCGGCGCGCGGCCTTGCCGGCGAGGCGCTTGACCTCGGCGATCCCCGGGTCGGCGAGCAGGTTGCCGTGCCCGATGACCTCGTGGACGATGTCGGGCTCGGGAGTATAGAGCGGGCCGCTGGGATGGCGCAGGTACTGCGTCGAGTGGAACACTCGGTCGGCCAGCGAGCCGTAGAACTTGTCGAGCGAAACCAGCCCGGCGGCAGGGTGGAACTCGAACCCGGTCAGCGGCTGGAGCCGGCCGGTCACCTCGTCGAGCTGTGGGACGCGGTCCTCGGGCAGCGCCAGCGCCGCCTTCGCCTCGCGGAACGCGCGGCAGGCGAGGCGCTCGTGCTTGGGCGCGAGCTCGCGGCACACCGTGCGCCAGATCGCGTGCTCCTCTTCGGTGTAGTCGACGCGGGGCACCGGCTCGCCCGGCCGCCACGCCAGCGCGGCGGCGGCGATCTCATTGCGGCGCCGCCGGTACGCCGGGTCGTCGGCACCCGGATGATCGTCGGCCAGGTGGACCTTGACGCCGTCGGGGCCGTCGGTCACCGGCGCGTAGAGCTGACCCTCTTCGAACATACGATCCCTTGTAGGCGCGCCGGTGGCGCGGGACAAGGCTAAAGTGCGTATCGTTCAGGGCCAGAACAAGAATGGAACGCCTCACCGCCCTCGACCGCAACATTCTTGCGCTCCTGCAGCGCGAAGGTCGGCGATCGTTCGCCGACATCGGGCGCGAGGTCGGTCTCTCGACGCCCGCGATCAAGCGCCGCGTCGACCGGCTCGAAGCGGCCGGCGTGATCCGCGGCTACGCGGCGGTCGTCGACGCCTCCAAGCTGGGCTTCGGATTCGAGGCGATCGCCGAGATCTACTGCGCCGATCGCACCGCCCCGCGCGACGTGCTGACCGCCGTGGAGGGGATCCCCGAGGTCGTGAGCGCGGTCACCGTGTCGGGCGAGCCGGATGCCGTGCTGCGCGTACAGGTCGACGACATCCGCCACCTCGAGCGTGTGATCGAGGCGCTGCGGCGGCGGCCCAACATCGTCCGTACCCGCACGATGATCGTGCTGTCGGTCCTGGTGGATCGCCCTACGGCGCTCCCCGGGTGATCGGTTTCGCCCTGCCAGGCGAGCGTGCTCGTGCCTCGCCGCTCGAGTCCGGTTTCGCCTGCCAGGCGAGCGTGCTCGTGCCTCGCCGCTCGCCTTCGGCGACGATACGGGGATGCAATACGACGAGCTGCCCTTCGGATTCTCCTGGTTTCCCGACGAGACGCTGACCCGCACCGCCCACGCGCTCGACACCGGGGACGGCGTCTGGCTGATCGACCCCGTCGACGTCCCGGAGGCGATCGAGCGTGCCGCGGCGCTCGGAACGCCCGCCGGCGTGATCCAGCTGCTCGATCGCCACAATCGCGACTGCGCGGCTGTCGCCGCGCGGTTCGGCGTTCCGCACCTGCGGCTGCCGGCCACGGTGCCCGGCAGCCCGTTCACCGTGGTGCCCGTGCTGAAGGTGCCGTGCTGGCACGAGGTCGCACTGTGGTGGTCCGAGCGCCGCGTGCTCGTGGTGGCCGAGCTGATCGGCACCAACGCGCTCTTCACGCTCGGCTCCCGGCCGGCGGGCGTGCACCCGCTGCTGCGCACGCTGCCGCCGGGTGCGCTCCGCGGCTTCCGACCCGAGCACCTGCTCGTCGGGCACGGCCGCGGCGTGCACGGGCCGGCGACCGCCACCGCGCTCGCCGACGCCTACGGCCGCGCGCGCAAGGACCTGCCGACGCTCGCGATCAGGTTGCCGAAGCTGGCGATGGCCGCGCTGGGGACGCGACGCTGACGCGTCAACGCCGGCCGGTTAGGTTAGGCGTCCTCTTCGCGGGTAAGGCGTTCACATCTCGTTCACAAGAGCTGGAGGAGGCACGGGATGGAGACGGGGCTTGACAGGCGCACCTTCCTCGCACGCGGGGCGGCAGTGGTCGGCGGCGGCGTGCTCAGCGCGGGCGCGATCGAGCGGCTCGTCGCACGCGACGCGCTTGCGACCGGGGGCTACCACCCGCACGCCGAGCCGTATGGGCCGCTGCGGCGCATGCCCGACCAACGCGGCGTCGAGGTGCTCGCGCTGCCCGCGGGCTTCAGCTACGTCACGTTCGGCCACATCGGCACGACGATGTCGGACGGCAACCCGACGCCGCTGGCGCTCGACGGGATGGGCGCGTTCCCGGGCGGCCACCACCATCACCACCACCACGGCAGGCGCGACCGCCTCGTCCGGCTGGTGCGCAACTGCGAGGACCGTAACCTCCCGGGCGTGGGGAGCTTGCTCGGCGACCCCGCCGCCAAGTACGACGCCGCCGCCGGCGGCGGCACGACCACGCTGGTCTACCACGAGCGCCGGCGCCGGCTCGTGGAGGACTTCGTGAGCCTGAACGGCACCACCGTCAACTGCGCGGGCGGCATCTCCTACCGCGGGCGCTACTGGCTCACCGGCGAGGAGACCGTCGGCGGCCCGGACTCCGCGTCGGTCGACAGCCGGTTCCCGGAGCGCCATGGCTACATGTTCGAGACGCCGGTCGACCGCGGCCCTGGCGAGCTGGAGACGGGCGTGCCGATCCGCGCCGCGGGGCGGTTCTCCCACGAGGCGATGGCCGTCGACCAGCACACCGGCATCGTCTACGAGACCGAGGATCCCGGCTCGGGCGTCGGCGCGGGGTTCTACCGCTACATCCCGGAGGACCCCGACCACCTCGCGGCCGGCGGCAGGCTGCAGATGCTGGCGATCGCCGGGCAGCCGCAGGTGGACCTGCGCGAGGGCCAGCGGCGCGGCCGGTGGCTTCCGGTCGCCTGGGTGGACATCGACGATCCGGATCCCGAGTTGACCGCCATTGACGATCCGCGCGGCACCTTCAGCCAGGGCTACAACGACGGCGGCGCGCTGTTCAACCGCCTCGAGGGCTGCTGGGAAGACGACGGGACGATCTTCTTCGTCTCCACGAGCGGCGGCGACGCGAAGAACGGCGACGTCAACGCAGACGACTATCAGGAGGGCTTCGGCCAGGTCTGGGCGTACCGGCCCGGCTACGGCGACGGCTGGCTCTCGCTGGTGTACGAGTCGCCCTCGGGCGCGACGATGGACTCCCCGGACAACCTCACCGTGACGCCGCGCGGCGGCCTGCTGGTGTGCGAGGACGATGCGTCCACCGCGTTCGTGGACGAGCACCCCCTCGCGCCCGGGATCACCAACGTCAACCGGATGATCGGCCTCACGCGCTACGGCGAGGCGTTCGAGCTCGCGGTCAACGTGCTCAACGGCTCCGAGCTCGCGGGCTGCTGCTTCAGCCCGAGCGGGCGGACGCTGTTCTTCAACGTCTACGGCTACGCGCGGTTCACCGAGGAGCCGCTCGAGGGGATGACCTGCGCCGTCACCGGGCCGTGGCGGCGCGGTCCGTTGTGACCGCGCGCGCACCGCGCTCCAGCCGGCCGACGGTCGTGGCGAGCTCGGCGCCTAGGTCAACTGCGGCATCGAGGGCGTAGATGCGAACGGAGCGGCGTGAGCCGGCTCCCCAACGTCGTGAGCCGCCAGCGCCGGTGGTCGGCTCACCCGTTGGGGGCGTCATAGGACCCGAACGTCGTACGCGCACCGTTGCAGCGCACGCTCTCGACGTGGAGCACACCGATCCGGGTCGACGTCGTACGCACCGATCGCCCGGGCCGTGCTTGGGTGCAGCGAGTTGCGGGCGAGCGCCGGTCGACATCCCAGGTGGCGATCGAGTCGACGCCGCCGAGCCCGGCGGCGCACAGCGTCGCGGCCAGCCCTGCGACCGCGGCGTCGACGCCCGCCGTCGGCACGCGCCCGTAGCCGAGCACGAGCCGCGTGGGGCCGGGAG
>JBPCNM010000044.1:0-4653 GCA_051001255.1 Solirubrobacteraceae bacterium | reverse complement strand
TGCGCGCGCTCCATCGTGCGCCGGTCCCCGACGGCGACGGCGGCCTCGGCGGCGAGGCACCAGAGGGCTTCGAAGAGCAGGTCGCGGGGCGGCTCGGGGACCGCGCGCAGCGCCGCCGCAGCCTCCTGACGGCGCTGCTGAGCCAGGAGCACCAGGGGCCGCGCCCACGGCTCGTACGGTCCCCAGTCGGTGTCCTCGTCGGTCCGGGCGGGCAAGCCGTGCCGGACCCCGAGGCTGAGCCGCGCGAGCGCCGGCAGACCGTGCGCGAGGCCTGGCATGCCCGCGCCGTCGAGCCGGGCTGCGGCGGCCCGGTAGGCCGCCTCGACGTCCGCGACGGGCACGTTGCCGGCCGCCGCGACTCGCAGTACGCGGTACCACTGCGTGAACACGCCCACGAGCGGCCGCTCGTAGCGCTCGTCGAGGCGGTCGGCGGCGGCGGCATGCCCGTCGGCGCCGGCGAAGTCTCCGAGCGCGCTGCGCGCCTGGAGGCGGATCAGATGGCCGAGGATCTCGAAGGTGACCAAGCCGTGGCGGGCGGAGAGCTCGACGAGCTCGGCGCCGATGGCATCCCTTCGTGGCGCCAGGCCGGCCCGCTGGAAGGCCTGCATGAACACGCCGTTGAGGGCGAACGCCAGCAGCGCGGGATCGTCCAGGCGACGCGCGATCTCCTCCGCCTGCCGTGCGGCCTCGGGTCCGCGGTCGGCGGTCGTGCCGCGCGACTCGACCGCGATCGTGGCGAGCAGCCGAGCGCGCGCCGCCTCGTGCGCGTCCGGTACGAGCTCGGTCAACGTGCGTTCGGCAGCCGCGACGATCATGGTCGCCTGCTCGGGGTCGTCGACGCGGGTCCAGATCGCCGGGACGTCGTAGGCCCCGATCACTCGCGCCGTCAGTTCGGCGTCGCCCAGCTCCTCGGCGGCGGCGACGGCCGCGACGCGCTGGCGGCGCGCGGCCTGCAGGCCGCCGCCCCCGGAAACCGCGAGGCCACGCAGCAGTCCGACCGTCGACTCCAGCCGGGCCTGGGCGCCGGGCGCCACGGCGCGGTCGTAGGCGGCGGCCGTCTCCGCCCAGACCTGCCCGACCTGGGAGGTCGCGGCGAGGTGATCGGCGTGATGGAGGATGTCCGTCTCGAGGCGTCGCAGCGCCGGGCCGGGCTCCACGCCGAGCTGCTCGAGCAACAGCGCACGGGCGCGGCGCAGCACCGCCAGCGCGTCGCCCTGACGGCCGCTGCGGTACAGCGCGAGCGCCAGCAGCCGCCAGCCCTCCTCGCGCCAGGGGTGCTCTGCCGCGTGCGCGTCGAGATCCGGGACCGTCTGCGCCGCGAGACCCAACGCCAGGCGCGCCTCCGCCCGCCGCTCGCCCGCGTGCAGGCGAAGCTCCGCCAGCCGCGACCGCTCCGCACGGGCCCAGTGCTCGTCCTCGAAGTCGGCGTACGCCGGACCGCGCCAGAGGCCCAGCGCCTCCTCCAGCCGCTCGAGCGCCTCCTGGGCCGGCAGCGCCGCGGTCGCGGCGACACCGTGCTCGAAGCGCCAGGCGTCGACCGCGTCGCGCTCCACGCGCAGCGCGTACCCCGGTCCCTCGGTGACCAGCAGCCGAGCCGGAGCGCGGCGGGGGCGCCCGGGCGCAAGCGCCTGGCGCAGGTCGCCCACGAACGTGCGCACCGCGCCCACCGCGCCCGCGGGCGGATCGATCCATAGGTCCTCCACGAGGCGAGCGACCGGGACGACTCGCCCGCGGGCCACGATCAGCCGGGCGAGCACCGCGCGATGCCGCGGCCCCTTCAGGGCGATCCGGCTGCCGCCTCGGTCCCACGCCGCGACGGGCCCCAGCACCCCGAACTCGACCTGCATCGCCGCCCATCATCGCTGATCGGATGCTGATCGCCCCGTGCCAGCCTGCGGCGCATGATCACCGGCTTCGACCACCGGCTCGTGCCCGTCGCCGACGGCGTGTCCCTGCACACCGCCCTCGGCGGCTCCGGGACGCCGATCGTGCTTCTGCACGGCTTTCCGCAGACGCACCTGATGTGGCGGCACGTCGCCCACGACCTCGCCGCCGACCACACCGTCATCTGCCCCGACCTGCGCGGATACGGAGCGAGCAGCAAGCCTGACGACGACGGCGGCGCCTACGCCAAGCGGAGCATGGCCGCCGACGTGGTCGCCCTGGCCCGCGCGCTCGGGCACGAGCGCTTCGCGCTGGCCGGGCACGACCGCGGGGCGCTCGTCGCCTTACGCGCCGGCCTCGACCACCCCGAGACGATCACCCATCTCGCCTGCCTCGACGTGCTCCCGACACTCGACATGTGGGACGTGATGCACAGCGCCACCGCCGCCGTCGGCTTTCACCTGTACCTCATGGCCCAGCCCCCCGGCCTGCCCGAGCAGATGATCGCGGCCAGCTCCGACGCCTTCTTCGGCCACTTCCTAGACGCCTGGGCCGGCGACCCGCAGGCAATGCCCGCCGACGTCCGCGCCGCCTACCTCGACGCCTGCCGCAACGCGGTCCCCTCGATCGTCGCCGACTACCGCGCCTCCGCCGGAATCGACGTCGAGCACGACCAGACCGACCGGGCTGCCGGCAACGTCTTGCGGATGCCGGTCAGCGTGCTCCAGCAGGACTGGGGCGCCGCTCTCGGCTACGACGCGGCGGCAGTCTGGAGCACGTGGGCAAGCGACCTGCACCACAGCACCGTCACCTGCGGGCACTTCATGGCCGAAGAGGCGCCGGCCGTCGTCACCGAGGCGCTCCGCGACCTCCTCTCCCGCTGAGGTCACGCCGCGCCCGCCGGGCTAGCGGCCTCTCGGTGCTTGGGTTGGGCTACCCCCCGCTCCCAGCGGGTGCTAGGACCGCGTCTCGGTACGGCCACCTCCTACGTGTCGGGTACTGTCTCACTCCCAGACGCCTGTCTGCCCCCGGCTTCGCGGAGCTCCGCGCTGGGAGGCTGCCGTCAGTCCTCTCCCGCCCCCTTTGAAGGAGCTCAGGTCTGATGCAATCCCGCAATCTCGCGGCGCGCGCCGGTAGATGGAGCGCGCAGCACCGCAAGACGGCCATCCTTGGCTGGATCCTGTTCGTCGTCCTCGCCACCCTCCTCGGCGGCAAGGTCGGCCAGAACGACATCGACGAGTCGGCGTCGGGCAACGGCGAGTCCAAGCGTGGCGACATGATCGTCGAAGCCGCAGGCTTCCCCGACCCGGCCGGCGAGCAGGTGCTCGTGCAGGGCAAGGGCACCGTCGGCGCCGACGATCCTCTCCTGACGGCCGCCGTGAGGGACGTCGTGAGCGGCCTGGAGCGGATCGAGGGCATCACCGAGATCGAGAGCCCGCTCGATCCCGCCACTCGCGTCAACACCGTCTCCAAGGACGGCCGCTCGGTCGTCGTGAACTTCGAGATGCCCGGGACGGACGAGCACGTCGAGCAGCTCGTCGCCCAGCCGCTCGCCGCCGTGGCCGCCATCCAGACCGCCCACCCCGGCGTGCGCGTCCAGCAGTTCGGCGACGCCTCGGCCACCAAGGAGATCGCCGCCCAGGACGCGGAGGACGGAAAGAAGTCGGAGTTCATCTCCTACGGCCTGATGCTGATCATCCTGCTGGTCGCGTTCGGCGCGCTCGTCGCCGCCGGCCTCCCGCTCGTGCTCGGCGCCACCGCCGTCGCGGGCACCGTCGGCCTGCTCGGGCCGGTCAGCCAGATCTACGCGCTCCCGGACGACGTGGCCCAGCTCGTGGTGATCATCGGCCTCGCCGTCGGCGTGGACTACGCCATGTTCTACTCGCGCCGCATGATGGAGGAGCGCGATCGCGGCCACTCGGCCGAGGCCGCGGTGGAGATCGCCGCCGCCACGTCGGGCCGTGCAGTGCTCATCTCGGGCATGACCGTGCTGACCGCGATGGCCGGACTGCTGTTCGCCGGCAACCCGATCTTCATCGGCTTCGGCATCGGCACGATGCTCGTCGTCGCCGTCGCCATGCTCGGCTCGCTGACCTTCCTGCCCGCGACGCTCTCGTTCCTCAGCCAGAAGAACTGGCTGGAGAAGGGCCGCGTGCCCTACATCACCAAGAATCGCCACAAGGCCAAGGGCGAGTCCCGCGTCTGGGGCGCCATCCTCACCCGCGTCCTCAAGCGCCCGCTCGTGTCGACGCTGATCGCCGGCGGCCTGCTCGTCGCCCTCTGCGTCCCCGCGCTCGGCATCCAGTTCAAGGAGCCGGGCTTCGAGGGTTACTCGCGCAGCCAGCCGGTCATCCAGACCTACGACCGGGTCCAGGCCGCCTTCCCCGGCGGCGCCGTTCCGGCCACGACGGTGATCAAGGCGAAGGACGTCACGGCCGCGCCGGTCCAGGCCGCGATCGGGCAGCTGCACGACCAGGCGCTGGCCACCGGCCAGCTCACCGAGCCCTCCAGCGTCGACGTCAGCCCCGACCAGACCGTCGCCGTCGTCGCCCTCTCGGTCAAGGGCAGCGGCACCGACGCCGCTTCCGAGCGCTCGCTCGAGGTCCTGCGCTCCGAGGTCGTCCCGGCCACCGTCGGCAAGTTGGCCGACGCCGAAGTCGCCGTGAACGGGCTGACCGCGGGCTCGAAGGACTTCATCGACGTCATGACGTCGCACGTCCCGATCGTGTTCCTGTTCGTGCTCAGCCTCACGTTCATCCTGCTGCTGGT
>JBPCNM010000043.1:0-5731 GCA_051001255.1 Solirubrobacteraceae bacterium | reverse complement strand
AGATGCCCGGCTCCTGGTCAACACGCGGTCCGGACGACCCGCGGAGCTAACCTACCCGGCGGAATGACCACCTTCGCCGACCTACGGCTTTCAGACGCAGCGCTCTCCGCCCTCCGCGACGTCGGCTACGAGTCGCCGAGCCCGATCCAGGAGCAGGCGATCCCGCACCTGCTCGACGGCAGGGACGTGATCGGCCAGGCGCAGACGGGCACGGGCAAGACCGCCGCCTTCGGGCTGCCGATGGTCGACTTCGTCGACCCCGAGGATCCGGAGACCCAGGCCCTCGTGCTGACCCCGACGCGCGAGCTGTGCATCCAGGTCACGCAGGCGCTGCGGACGTACGGCTCTTACCGTGGGATCGATCCCGTGGCCGTGTTCGGCGGCGCGCCGATCCGCACGCAGCAGGCCCAGCTCAAGCAGGGCGCGCAGGTCGTGGTCGGCACGGTCGGCCGCGTGCTCGACCTGATCTCGCGCCACTCGCTGGTGCTGCACTCCTGCCGCTACCTCGTGCTCGACGAGGCGGACGAGATGCTCGACCTCGGCTTCCTCGAGGACGTCGAGAAGATCCTCTCCAACACGCCGAGCGGCCGCCAGACCGCGCTGTTCAGCGCCACCATGCCGAGCGAGATCCGCGGGCTGGCCGAGCGCCACCTCTATGACCCGGTGACGGTCGAGGTCTTCTCGGCCACGCTGACGATCGACACCGTCGAGCAGTTCTTCGTCGAGACCAAGCCGGCCGAGAAGAACGAGATGCTCGCGCGCGTGCTCGAGGCGGAGCGGCCCGACCAGGCGATCGTCTTCGTGCGCACGAAGATCCGCTGCGACCAGCTCTACCGCACGCTGCGCGACCGCGGGATGAACGTCAAGGCGCTGCACGGCGACATGAGCCAGGGATCGCGCGACGGGGTGATGATCTCGTTCAAGGACGCGCGCGTGCAGATCCTCGTCGCCACCGACGTCGCCGCACGCGGGCTGGACATCTCGACCGTGACGCACATCGTCAACTTCGACGTGCCGACCTCGCCGGACGTCTACGTGCACCGGATCGGCCGCACCGGCCGCGTCGGGCGCTCCGGCCGGGCGATCACGTTCGTCGAGCCGCGCCAGGCGCGCGAGCTGGCCGCGATCGAGAAGAACGCCAACACCAAGATATCGCCGTGGTCGGAGGGCGCGAAGGTCGCGCCGGCAAAGGTCGAGGAGGTCAAGCCGCGCCGGCATCGCAAGCCGCACGACGAGGCGGTCGTGGTGAACGGCGACTTCGCCAAGCTGATCGCATCGGGCGGCCGCGCGGCCGGCCTCGCCGAGGCAGACCTGATCTCCGCCGTGGCCGCCACCGGCCTGGACGGCGAGGCGATCCGCAACGTGCGCCTGCTGGAGCGGTTCCTGCTGTTCGAGGTGCCCGCCGGTCAGGCCGCGCGCGTGGCCGACTCGGTCGACGGCACCGAGGTCCGCGGCCACACCCTCCGCCTCGAGCTCGCGAAAGGTTGACCCCATGTCCGAGATGACCATGACCACCAACAAGGGCGACATCGTCTTCGAGATGTTCGACGACGACGCGCCCAAGACGGTCGGCAACATGCGCGAGCTCGCCGAGAAGGGCTTCTACGACGGCCTCTCCTTCCACCGCATCATCAAGGACTTCATGATCCAGGGCGGCTGCCCGCAGGGCAGCGGCACGGGCGGCCCGGGCTACACGTTCGAGGACGAGATCAACAGCCACAAGGTCGCGCGCGGCGCGCTGGCGATGGCCAACGCCGGGCCGAACACCAACGGCTCGCAGTTCTTCATCGTCACGATCGACGCCGCCCCGTGGCTCGACGGCAAGCACACCGTGTTCGGCAACGTGACCTCGGGGATGGACGTCGTCGACCAGTTCGAGGCGCTCGACACCGACGGTCGCGACCGCCCGCAGGAGCCGGCCGTGATCGAGCGGCTCGGCTTCGGCTGACACCGCGCCGTGGAGCAGGAGCCCGCCCCCACCGCGGAGGGTATCGCCGTCGAGAATCCGGCCACCGGCGAGGTGATCGCCACCGTCCCGCTGATGGGTGAGGAGGACGTCCGCGAGCTGGCCGCGCGCGCGCGCGCCGCCCAGCCCGCGTGGGAGGCGCTCGGCTTCGACGGCCGCGCCAGGATTCTGCGGCGCGCGCAGAAGTGGGTCGTCGACCACGCCGACAGGATCGTCGAGACGATCGTCTCGGAGACCGGCAAGACGCACGACGACGCCGTCATCAACGAGATCGGCTACGGCGCGAGCGCGTTCGGCTTCTGGGCCAAGCACGCGCCCGGCTACCTGGCCGACGAGAAGGTCCGCTCCTCGAGTCCGTTCTTGGCCGGCCGCAAGCTCGTGATCCGCTACCGCCCGGTCGGCGTGGTCGGGGTCATCGGTCCGTGGAACTATCCGCTGACCAACGGGTTCGGCGACTGCATCCCCGCGCTGGCGGCCGGCAACGCGGTCGTGCTCAAGCCGTCGGAGGTGACGCCGCTCACGTCGCTGCTGCTCGCGGGCGCGATGCGCGAGTGCGGGCTGCCCGAGGACGCGCTGATCGTCGCGACCGGTGACGGCCGCACCGGCTCAGCCGTCGTCGACGAGGTCGACATGGTGACGTTCACCGGCTCCACCCGGACCGGCAAGCAGGTGATGACGCGCGCGGCGCGGACGCTCACGCCGGTGTCGCTCGAGCTGGGCGGCAAGGACCCGATGATCGTGCTGGCCGACGCCGACGTCGAGCGCGCGGCCAACGCGGCGGCCTACTACTCGATGCAGAACGGCGGCCAGACGTGCATCTCGGTCGAGCGCGTCTACGTCGAGGCGCCGATCTACGACTCGTTCGTCGACAAGCTCACGCGCAAGGTCGCGGCGCTGCGCCAAGGCGCTTCCAGCGGCCCGGGCACCGTGGACGTCGGCGCGGTGACGTTCCCGCCGCAGCTCGACATCGTCAGTCGCCACGTCGAGGAGGCGCGCGCGGCGGGGGCCCGCGTCCTGACCGGGGGCAGCGCGCGGCGCGATGGCGGGCGCTTCTACGAGCCGACCGTGCTGGTCGACGTGGACCACTCGATGGCGTGCATGACCGAGGAGACGTTCGGACCCACCGTCGGGGTCATGAGGGTGCGCGACGCCGAGGAGGCCGTCCAGCTGGCCAACGACTCCGAGTACGGCCTGTCCGCCTCGGTCTGGACGAAGGACGTCGCGCGCGGGGAGGAGCTGGCGCGCCGCATGGAGGCCGGCGCGGTGTGCGTCAACGACGCGCAGCTCAACTACCTCGCGCTCGAGCTGCCGATGGGCGGCTGGAAGGCGTCGGGCCTGGGCTCGCGTCACGGCGCGCCGGGGATCCGCAAGTACTGCCGCCAGCAGTCGCTGCTGGTCACCCGCTTCGCCCCCAGGCGCGACCTCTACATGTACCCGTTCCGTCCGCGCACGACGAAGCTGATGTCCACGGCGGTCAAGCTCCTCTACGGTCGCGGCAAGCGCGACTGAGCGCTATGCCGCGAGCCGGAGCGGGGCCGGCTCGTCCTGGATCCGCGCCAGCTCGGCGCGCAGCCGGCGCCGGCCACGGTGCTGCAGGCCGTGCACGGCGTCCTCCGAGCGGCCCAGCCGCTCGGCGATCTCGCGCGGCGAGAGGCCGACGAGGAAGCGCAGCATGATCACGTTGCGCTGCTCGGGCGGCAACGCGTCGAGCGCCAGGCGCAGGTCGGCGAAGCGCTCGCGGCCGCTGGCGTCGTCCTGGAGCTCGGGCGAGCGCACCTCCTCGCACGGCACCGGCCGGCGCATCCTGACGTGGTCGATCGCCGCGTTGTGCGCGACGCGCAGGATCCATGCGGAGAACGGCGCGACGCGCGGCTCGTAGCGCCCGAGCGCCGTCATGAGCTTGGCGAAGATGTGCTGCGTGACGTCCTCGGCCTCGTACTCGTCACGTACGATCGAGCAGACGTAGCCGTAGACGTTGTCGGCGTAGCGCAGGTAGAGGAAGCGCAGCGCGTCTGCGTCGCCGTCCCTGGCCCGCACGACCGCGGCGAGGACGAGGCGCTCCGAGGCGGGCGAGTGCTCGAGCACCCGCCGGCGCCGGAACCGTCCCCGTCCGACTACGGCCTCGATCTGGTCCGCCTCGCGGCGGATCGCCCCCTGGGCGTCTGCGGTGGTGGTGCTGAGCATCCGGCTGACCGTCCTCCCGACGAATGGGCCCGCCGTACCGCACGGAACCCTCGAAGGCCGCAACCTAGAGAGGGGTGGTCAACCCGCTGTTACCTACACGATCAACTGAGCGTTAAGCGGTCCCAGTGGACACATGTTCGGGCCCGGGCGTTGCAGGAGCGGCCCAAACCCTGGATCCTGTTAGCGCAATGACGTTGCCGACGGACCAGATCGCGCGCGCACACCGCGCGGACACCGCGCTGGACGACGTGGTCTGGCAGACCGCGTTCGACGCGCTGCCCGCGGCCGCGCTGATCCTCGACGCCGCTGGACGGCTGCTCGCGACGAACGCGGCGGCGCGCGTGCTGCTCGGGCCCGCGGCCGTGCCGGGGGCCCGCTGCTGCGTGCTCCTGGGCTGCCGCCCGCCGGGGAACGCGCACGTGGCGGGCTGCGTCACCGACCAGGTGCTGGGTCCCGAGGGCTCGCTCGCCGAGCGCCAGGTGCAGCTCGACGACGGCGGCGCGGCCTGGGTGTCCGCGGTGCGCTCGGGCGACGACCAGGTCGTGGTCATGCTGCACCGGCTCGCGGGGCCGGCGGGGCTCGCCGTCGGGGATTTGCCGCCGCGGCTCACCGTGCGCGCGCTCGGGCGCACGCAGCTGGAAGGGGACGCCGAGCCCGTGGGCGGCGAATGGCTCAGCCATCGGCCGGGCCAGGTGCTCAAGTACCTCGTCTGCCAGCGCGGGCGGGTCGTCACGCTCGACGAGCTGCTCGAGGTGTTCTGGCCCAGCGCCGGCCGGGCCGGCGCGGCCAGCGTGCGGCAGGCGATCCACACCCTGCGCGACCGGCTGGAGCCCGACCGCCCGAAGGGCAAGCCCTCGGGCTACGTGGTCGCCCGCACCGGCGGCTACGAGCTCGCGCCCGGCCGCGTCTCGATCGACGCCGATGACTTCGAGGCCCGTGCGCGCTCCGGCCTGGACGCGCTGCAGCGTGGCACCGCCGCGCGCGCCGACACGGCGCTGACCGCGGCCGCCAGGGCCTACGGGGGCGAGTTCCTCGCCGACGAGCCCTATGCCGAGTGGGCGCTGGCCGAGCGCGAGCGGCTGCGCGACCTCGCCGCGCAGGTCCTGCGCGGGCTGGTCGAGCTCAAGCAGGCGGCCGGCGACGAAGAGTCCGCCGCGGAGCACCTGCAGCGGCTCGCTGAGCTCGAGCCGCTCGACCTGCAGGCGCAGCGTGACCTGATCGCGCTCCTGCTCCGACGTGGCCGCCACTCCGAGGCGCTGCGCCGCTACGAGCTGGTGCGCCGGCGCTACAAGCGCGCGTTCGGCACCGAGCCGGGCTTCGCGCTGGCCGACCTGGCCGCCTGACCAGGCTCGACAGACCAGTGCGGGCGCCGTGACACCGGGCGGGCCGTGCCGGCTGGCGTCAGCCGGGGATCGAGCCGCCGGAAGAAGGCCGCGGCGCGGGCGGTCTGGTCGCTTAGCCTGGATCCACCGATTGTTCGGGTGGTTCTGTCCGACGCTGAGTGAATAATGACCTCCTACGCAGGGCTTTTCCACGGATGTGTCGGCATCCGGGGCCCGCGCAGGAGGTCATCTTCATGGT
>JBPCNM010000042.1:0-9300 GCA_051001255.1 Solirubrobacteraceae bacterium | reverse complement strand
ACGAGGCGGTCACCGGCCGCGTCGTGGAGGTCCACTACGTCGGCGTCTCGTGGGCCACCGGCAAGCAGTTTGAAGCTTCATGGGACCGCGGGGACACGTTCAAGTTCGGGCTCGGCAAGGGCCAGGTGATTCCGGGCTGGGACCAAGGCGTGGCCGGCATGAGGGTCGGCGGCCGCCGCCGCATCACGATTCCGCCGAACCTTGCCTACGGCAAGCGCGGCGCCGGCGGAGCGATCGGCCCCGACGAGACGCTGGTGTTCGTCGTGGACCTGGTCGGCGTTCGCTAGGTGTCGAGCCCGGTAGGTACGCGAGAGCGAAGATCACCGCTTCGCTGAGCCCGACGAGGGCCGCCTACGTCCTCGGCCTGATGCGGCGATCGAACTCGAGCCGGCCGCCGGAGATGCGGTAGACGCCGTAGTCGGTCAGCGTCGTGTCGCCGTTCTCGTCGATGTCGTAGGTGCCGAGCACGGACGCGCGATCCCGGGTGCTCCGCAGCTCGGCGAGCACGGCCTTCCGATCGCTCCCGCGCACCCCCGCACGCTCGATCGCGTCGAGCACGAGGTCCATCGACTCGTAGCCGTAGATCGCCCAGGGTTCCGGGCGGGCGCCGTACTCGCGCACGTAGGCCGCGACGAACTCCTGGCCCGCCTTGGGATACAGAGACGGCGCGAGCGTCGGCGCGGTGATCAGCATCCGCTCGGCCACCTCGCGCGGGACCCCGCCCTCGCGAGCGTCGCCGAAGGTCGGCTCCGCCACGCCGTCGGTTCCGAAGAGCTTCGCCCCCGGGACGCCGGCGGCGAGATCCTTGAAGAGCTGGACGGCGTTGTTCGGCGTCGTGCCGGCGAACCCGACGCAGTCGGCTCCGCGGGCCTGGATCGTCCGCGCCAGCGAGCGGTAGTCCCCGGCCCGCGGGTTCATGCGCCGGTTGCCGAGCACGCGCAGGCGGATCTCGTCGGCCGAGTGCTGGATGTTGCGCGCCAGCCCCACGCCGTAGAGCTCCGGGTCATGGACCACGAAGACGCGGCGGCAGCCCTCGTCGGCCATGAGCGACGCCATGGCCGCGCCCTGCACCCGGTCGTTGGGCACCACGCGCAGGTACGTGCGCGCGCCGGCCGGATAGTACTTCTGCGGCTCGCCCACGTCGGCGCCCGGGGCGTCGGTGGTCAGGCCGACCGCGGTGTTGCCCGGGCTCACCTGCGGAATCCCGCCCTGGTTGAGGATCGGGATGGACGTTGCGCTCGCGCCGGAGTTGAACTCGCCGAGGTAGGCGATCGTCGTGCGGTCCGCGACCGCCCGTCGCGCGTTGGACGCGGTCTGGCCAGGGTCCCAGTTGGCGGCTTCCGCGGTGGAGTCGTCGAGCGCTTCGAAGCGGATCGCAAAGCGTCCGGCCCGGTAGCGCGACTGCTCGAGCCGCAGGCGCATGCCGTTGACCATCGCCTCCGACAGCGAGCGCTGCGCGCCCTGCAGCGGAACGCTCGCGTAGACCGCCAGCTCCTCTGCAGCTCCGGCCTCGGGCCCGCGGCTCGAATCTCCGCCGCAGGCGCCGAGGCCAAGGGCGAGCGCGGCGAGCGCGGCGCCGAGGGCTTGCTTGTGGTCACGTGCCATTTCAGGTGCTCCTGTCGGTCCTCGGATCGGTGAGTCAGGGCGGGGCTTGAGCGGTCAGGCGGCCATGGGGCGCGATCGGTCGCCCCCACTGTCGCGCAGTGCGCTGATCGCGGTCTCGGGCACCTCGGGCCACGGCGCCGCCGGGCGGCCGAGGACGTAGCCCTGCCCGAAGGTGACGCCGAGCCGGGCGAGTGCCAGCAGCTCCTCGATCGTCTCTATCCCCTCGGCGCAGATGTCGGCACCGGTGCGCGCCGCGAAGCTGACGAACGACTCGATGAGCGCGATCCGCGCCGAATCGCGGTCCACGCCTTCGACCAGTGAGCGGTCCAGCTTGATGATGTCGGGCTCGATGCGCATGATCTGCTGGAGGCCTGCGTAGCCGGCGCCGGCGTCGTCGAGCGCGATCCGCGCGCCCCGACGCCTCAGCGCCTCCAGGCCGGCCGCCAGCGCGGCGACGTCGGAGACGAGCTCCTGCTCGGTGACCTCGACGACGATGTCGCCGAGGTCGGCGGGCAGCGCCGCCTGGACGCTCGGCGAGACCAGCGCGCTCGGGCTGAGGTTCAGCGCGAGGAAGCTTCCAGGCGGGCGGTCCCCGTGGGCGAGCGCCGCCACCAGGGCGTGCACCTCGAGCTCGGATCCCAGGCCGCTGCGATGCGCCTGCGCGAACCAGGCGTCCGGCGTGCGCCGCGGGAAGCGGGCGAGCGCCTCGTACCCGATGACGGAGCCGGTTTCGAGGGCGACGATGGGTTGGAAGACGGCGGTCAGCGCCCCAGGCAGGTCGAGCACGGCGAGCACCTCCGCCCGCTCCGCGCCGCCGCCTCCCGGCTGGTAGCGGCTGGTCCTCCCGCGCCCCCCTCGCTTGGCTCCGTAGAGCGCGCGGTCGGCGAGCTCCATCAGCTGCGACGGGTCGTCGGTGTCGTCCGGATAGCAGGCGACGCCGACCGAGGTCGAGACCCGCGTGTCTCCGACACAGATCTCGCCGAGCGCCGCGCGCAGGCGCTCGGCCACGGCCATGGCGTGGTCGGCGTCGGCGCCGGGGAGCAGCACGGCGAACTCGTCACCACCCAGCCTCCCCGCCAGGTCGGCGGCGCGCACGACGTCGCTCATGCGCTCGCTGACGGCGCGCAGGACACTGTCGCCCACGGGGTGACCGTGCTCGTCGTTGATCTCCTTGAAGCGATCCACGTCGAGCACGAGCACGGCCATCGGTCGGGCGCTGCGCCGGGCTGCTGCCGTCGCCTGGTCGAGGTGGTCCTGGAAGCACGCATGGTTGGCCAGCCCGGTCAGCGAGTCGCGCGCGGCCTGAGCCTCGAGCCGGCCCTGCTGTTCGCCGACCATCGCCGCCATCCGGTTGAACCCGTCGGCCAGCTCGGCGAGCTCGCGCGAGCGCCCGAGCGGCAGGCTGACGTCGTACGCGCCGGCCTTGACCTTGCGGATCGCCCTGCCGAGGGAGGCGAGCGGACGCACGACCTCTCGGTCGAGCAGGACGCCGACGAGGGCGAGGAGCGAGAGGGCGAGCCCGAGCGCCACGACGGCCGCGGTCGCGGCGGCGGCCTTCGTCGCGCGCACGAGCGGAGCGGTCGAGAGGCCCACCAGCAGCCGACCGGTGCCGTCGCTGGCGGGTGACAGCCGGAGCGGGTAGGAGACCGTCCGCACGCTCGATCGCGTGTCGCGTGCGCCGGCCAGGCTGTTGACCCGCACGCCGCGACTGGTGCGCAGCTCGACGGTCAGGTCGAGCGGGCGTGCGATCTCCTCGAGGTTGACCGCCTTGATCGGCTCTCCCACGACGATGACGCCGAAGGTCAGCGCCGATATCCGCACCGGCACCGCGGCGAAGAGGACGGGCGTGCCGTCGCGCGCCACCGCGATCCCGCCCTCGGAGACGCCTCGCGCCACCCGCCTCATGACGGCGCCGCCCGGCGCCAGGATGCTCCAGTCGAGCTTGCGGGCGGAGTAGACGTGCGAGCCGCGCGGGCCGGCCATGGCGACGTAGTCGAAGCGGTTGGTCAGCGTGTTGGAGAAGCCGCGCCCCGCCAGTTGCGCGCTGGTCCTGCGCTCCACCGCTCGCGCGACATCGTCGTCTTCTGCGCTCAGACCCGCCTCGCTTTCGAGCCGCCCCTGCTGGCGGGCGATCGACTCGCCGAAGATCCGCTCCGCGGTCCGCGCCCGGTTCTCGAGCTCAGCCTCTGCGGCGCTCCGGGTGCCCAGCGCAGCCACCGCGCCCACGGTGAGTCCCAACATGCCCACCCCGACGGCGAAGGGCAGGAGGAACCGCCGCCGCAGCGATCGGATGGTGGGGGCGCGGGAGGGCAGCATCGGCGGTCTTGTCCGCGGTCATCGGCCCCGCAGGATCTCCCTTGAGGCGGCTCAAGTTCTTGCCTTGACGGTCGATTCTCGGATGGACGAGCGCGAGCGTGGTGCCCGCCGGCGAGGCGGTGAGAATCGGTGGAGTCAGCTGAGCCCGCTCATCGCATTGCGATCTCGGCGGTGAGCGCGAACGGCGGCACGAGCGCGATGCGGTCGCCGCTCCAGAAGCGCCCCGGGTCATACCAGCTCGCCGGCCGCCGGCTTGGGAGCAGGCCCATGTGCTGGTAGGTGGTGGCGACCAGCTCGGCGCAGTAGACCGTCTCCAGAGAAGAGGAGCGGCGGCGGTAGCGGGCCGTGAGCCATTGGCGCGCGAGGCCGGGCGTCGTCGGGAACGGGCGTCCGTCGAAGCGGTCGACGACCTCCATCAGCCGGTCCTCGTGGTGGCGCTCGATCGTGCCCTCGAGTTGGCGCATCCACGCGCGCTGGCCGTAACGCTCGCACCACACGGGGACCGCGTCGGCGAGCAGGTGCAGCTGCACCCCGCGCTGGCGTCGGCCCGTCCAGACGTCGGGCAGCGTGCGGCCGAGCTCGGCGTGCCACAGCAGCGGCGGAAGGTCGTCGATCGCCACCACCATGCCGACGTGGTTGACCGGGCTGTTGGTCACCGCCTGGATCGCGCGGTCGGCCAGCGAGGAGCCGCGGAACAGCCAGACGTCGCCGGTCGCCGCGGTGGCCACGGCGTCCTCGAACGCGACGGCGGTCTCCTTCACGGGGCGTAACCTACGCAACCGATGCCCATGCCCTGGAAGGTCATCGGACTCGCAGGTCTGGCCGGGGTGGCCGCCACCGGCGCCGTCGTCGCCCGCAGGCGCCGCACCCATGCCGACTACGACGCCGACGAGTTGCGCGACCGGCTGCATCGCCGGCTCGCCGATTCCGGCGCCAACGGCCGCGGCGCGACGCCCCCGGCGGGCGGCCGCGCCATGCCCGCCGAGGACTGAGCGCCGGCGTACCCTCCCTGGCATAGTCGTCGCGATGTTCGACCACGTGACGATCCGCGTCGCCGACCGCGGCGCGTCCGCGGCGTTCTACGCGACCGTGCTGCGGCCGCTCGGCATCGAGCCGACGAGCGATGGGGAGCGGTTCGTCGAGTGGGACGACTTCTCCGTCGCCGCCGCCGATGCCGGGCGCCCCGTCACGCGGCGCCTGCATATCGGATTCGTGGCTCGGTCGCACGAGCACGTGGACGCGTTCTGGCGCGCGGGGACGGAGGCCGGCCACCGCGACGACGGCGCGCCCGGGCCGCGCCCGGAGTACGGCCCCGACTACTACGGCGGCTTCCTGCTCGACCCGGACGGCAACAGCGCGGAGGCCGTGCACCACGACTCGCTGCGCACCGGCGGCGTCGTCGACCACTTGTGGATCCGGGTCGCGGACGTCGCGGCGGCCAAGCGCTTCTACGAGACCGTCGCGCCGCACGCGGGCCTGCGGCTGTCCACCGAGGAGCCCGAGCGCGCGCAGTTCAAGGGGTCCAGCGGCTCCTTCTCGGTGCTCACCGGCACGCCGACCGAGCACCTGCACATGGCGTTCGGGGCTGCCGACGACGCGGCGGTCGCCGCGTTCCACCGCGCCGCAACCGCTGCGGGCTACCGCGACAATGGCGCGCCCGACGAGCGCAGCGAGTATCACACCGGCTACCACGCGGCGTTCGTGCTCGACCCCGACGGCAACAACGTCGAGCTCGTCAACCACAACCGCTGATCGGATGGAAATCCGGGCGAACGCGGCGTAGCCTGAAGGCATGACGCGCGAAGACGCCCTCGCCGAGTGCGGCCGCCTGGCCCGCGAGCACGACGACCGGGCCACGCACTCCTGGCTGCCGCGAGAGATCTCCTCGGGCGAGTGGGTGGTGGTCAGGGTCGGCGTGGCGACCCAGCGGCCGCTCGGCACGCGCCAGGAGGCCAAGCCGGCCCCGCCGCAGGCCGACGATCCGCGCCCGGCCCTTTGGCGCGACGTCGGCGGCCCGTACGGCGGCGGGTAGGCTCCGGGCGTGGACGGGGACGTCGGCAACCAGATCTCGCCGGAGGGCCTGGCGGGGCTCGAGGCCGAACTGCACCAGCTCGAGACCGACGCCCGCCATCAGATGGCCGAGCGGCTGCGCACGGCGCGCGCCTGGGGCGACCTGAAGGAGAACTCCGAGTACCACGACGCCAAGGACGCGCAGGCGCACCTGGAGACCAAGATCAAACGGCTGCGCGAGCTGCGCCGCAACGCCGTCCTGGTCGAGCCCGGCTCGACGCGCGGCGAGGTGGCGCTCGGGGTCCTCGTCACCGTGCGCGACCTCGACAGCGGGCGCGAGGCGGCGCACACCATCGTCAGCGCCGCCGAGTCCGACCCCGCCGGCGGGCGGCTCAGCATCGACTCGCCGCTGGGCCGCGCGCTCGCCGGCGCTCGGGCCGGAGACGAGGTGGGCTTCGACGCCCCGCGCGGCCGGCGGCGGCTGGAGATCGTTGCGCTCAGCGAGCCGTAAGCCGTGCTCAGTCGATCATCGGCCAGCCACGTCAACCGTCGCTCAGCGGCCGCGCCAGCCCCGGCGTGGTGGGCGCGCCGCCGCGCACGCGATCGGGGTGGTCGCGCTCGTTGAAGCGGCGCAGGCCCTCGGCGATCGCGGCGCCGCCGATCAGCCGGTTGAAGCACGCGGCCTCGAGCCGCAGCCCTTCGGTGAGCGGGAGGCCGAAGCCGCCGACCGCCGCCTCCTTGTCGGTGCGGATCGCCTGCTGCGGGAGGGCGGCGATCGCGTGCGCCAGCTCCCGAGCGCGCTCCCGGCACGTGCCGCTGGGGACGACCTCGTTGACGAGCCCGATGCGCCGCGCCTCCTCGGCGTCGATCACGCGGCCCGTGACGATCAGCTCCATCGCGACCCTGAAGCCGACGATCCGCGGCAGCCGCTGCGTGCCGCCGTCGGCCAAGCCGATGTTCCAGCGCCGGCACGTGACGCCGAACGTGGCGTGCGCGTCGGCGACGCACAGGTCCGTCCAGCACGCCCACTCCAGCCCGCCCGCGTAGGCCACGCCGTTGACCGCGGCGATCGTCGGCTTGTGCAGGTCGGTCCAGCGCGTCGGCCCGAGGATCCCGGGGCGCTCGCCGCGAGCGTGTGCGGCCTGCTCGGCGTCAGAGAGCGGCGCGTGCTCGCCGGCGAAGGCCGCCTTGAGATCGGCGCCGGCGCAGAACGCGTCCTCTCCGGCGCCCGTGAGCACCGCGACCAACGCCGCGTCGTCGTCGCGGAAGCGCGTCCACGCGTCGACCAGCTCCAGCGCCGTGGTCGGGCCGATCGCGTTCATGCGCTCCGGCCGGTCGATCGTGATGACCGTGACCGGCCCGTCCTGCTCATAGCGGATCTCCTGATAGTCCATGGTGAAAGCTAGGATGCCGCATCCATGTCGACCGCTGAGACCAAGGCGCTCATCGAAGAGGCCGTCCGGAAGTTCCAGAAGGAGGTGCCGGCCCTCCAGAAGCTCAAGCTGGTGATCGAGCTCGAGCTCCGCGGGCGCGGGGACATCCAGCTCTTCCGCGTCGAGGTGCCGGGGCCGAAGGTCACGCGCGACATCGCCTCGGATGCGAAGGTCCGCCTGTCCGTGCCGCGCTCGCACTTCAACGAGCTCGCCGACGAGGGCAAGCTGCGCAGCTGGCGCGAGGCGTTCGAGTCGGGCGTGGTGAAGGCCAGCGGCCCGCCGGAGATCCTGAGGTTGATCCAGAACGTCGTGGAGAAGCAGGAGGAGCGCGGCCGGACGCGCAAGCTGAGGACGAAATGAGCCTGCGCATGCCGGCGGAGTGGGCGCCGCACGAGCGCACGATCATGTGCTGGCCGGCGCGCGAGTCGATGTGGCGGGAGCGCTTCGGGCAGGCGCAGGCCGACCACGCCGAGGTCGCAAACGCGATCGCCGCGTTCGAGCCGGTGCTGATGGCGGCCGATCCGCGCTTCGCCGCCGAGGCGCGGCGGCTGTGCGGCGAGAACGTCGAGGTCGTGGAGCTGCCGCTCGACGACTCGTGGGCGCGCGACTCGGGCCCCGTCTTCGTCACCGGCGAGGAGGGCGAGCGCGCCGGCGTGCAGTTCGGCTTCAACGGCTGGGGCGAGAAGTTCGTGCCCCACGACGACGACGCCCGCTTCGCGACGCGCGTGCTCGAGGCCCTCGGCGAGCCGCGACGCGACGCCACGCACCTCGTGCTCGAGGGCGGCTCGATCACCGTCGACGGCGAGGGCACGCTGATCACGACGGAGCAGTGCCTGTTCGAGGAGCACCGCAACCCGCGGCTCGCGCGCGAGGAGATCGAGGCGGAGCTGCGCGCGCAACTCGGCGCCGAGCGGGTCGTCTGGCTCGGGCTCGGCCTGGTCGAGGACGACGACACCGACGGCCACGTCGACAACATCTGCGCGTTCGTCGCGCCGGGCCGGGTCGTCCTGCAGACGGCGACCGACGAGGCCAACCCCAACTTCGCGCCGTGCCAGGACAATCTGCGCCGGCTGCGCGAGGCCGGGCTCGAGGTCGTCGAGCTGCCGTGGCTGCCGTACGTCGAGGGGGAGGATCCGGCGGTCGCCGTGCCGTACGCGAACTTCTACATCTGCAACGGCGGCCTGATCGTCCCCACGCGTGGAGAGGAGACCGACGCCGAGGCGCTCGCGCTGCTCGAGTCGCTGTATCCGGGCCGCGAGGCGGTCGCGGTCGCCGGGGAGACCCTGGCGCTCGGCGGCGGCGGGGTCCACTGCATCACGCAGCAGGTCCCGGCCGTCTGAGCCGCCACTACGCCGGGAAGACTCACGCCGAGGGGGCCGGAGCCGGAGCCGAGCCACGCTCGCGGGCGCGCACGGCACGGCGCGCGATCGCCGGCGCCGGCAGCGTCGCCGCGACGAACAGGGCGCCGAGGGTCAGCCAGCCCGTCTGGCCCCAGCCCACCACGACCGCGGTCATCAGCATCGGCGCCGCCGTCTGGGCGGCCGCCTCCCCGGTCGCGAACACGCCCTGATACTCGCCCGCGCGGCCCTCGGGCATCAGCGGCACCGACAGCCCCCACGAGGCCGCGACGAACAGCAGCTCGCCGGCGATGTGCGCGATCCCGCCCGCGGCCAGCAGGAGCGCGGCGGTCTGGGCGGCGGGGCCGCTTGCCGCCGCGAACAGGACGCAGGCAGCGGCGAGCGCCACGCCCGACAGCAGCGCCGCCCGCGCGGCGGCTGCCGGGTGTGACGCGACGCGGGTGCAGCGCACCTGCAGTGCTGCGATCGCCACGGAGGAGACGACGACCAGGATGCCCGACGTGGCCCGCGGCGCCTCCGTGTGGCCGGCGACCCACAGCGGCAGCGCGGTGGACACCATCGCCCAGCACAGGGTCAGC